>NZ_JADNDC010000003.1:66474-98695 GCF_015551645.1 Ruminococcus sp. D54t1_190329_F1 | reverse complement strand
GACCAGAAACTTGCATTTGCAAACAGCTATGACACCGAGACTGGAATTGACCTGGAAGGAACCAAGAGCCTGAGCGGAAGAACCCTGAAGGATAGCGAGTTTACATTTGAAGTAAAAGACAAGGCCGGAAAGGTAGTAGCAACCGGAAGCAACAAGTCAGACGGAAGCATCAGCTTTAATAATAAGCTGAATTATAAACTGTCCGACCTGGAAAAAGCGGACGGAAGCTATGAATCCGAGAAGACCTATGAGTACACCGTAAACGAGGTGATCCCGGAGGGAGCAACCGCTGAGAATAACTATACTGTAAATGGTGTAACTTACGATAACAGTATCTTTACTGTGAAAGTAATTGTAAGCTATGACCAGGCAACTGGAATAATGAGTGCAGCTTTTGCTGAGGATAGTCAGGAGCTTATATTCGACAATACCTACGACGCAAAGGGATCTCTGACATTGGAGGCAAGTAAGACTCTGAAGAACAAAGCTCTTGAAGCTGATGCCTTTAACTTCGTGCTGAAGGACAAGAACGGAGAGACTATTCAGACCGTTGCCAACGATGCAGATGGAAATGTAACATTCAGTCCGCTCAATTATACTCTTAAAGATGTTGGAACTCATGTTTACACAGTATCAGAAGTTCAGAGAGAGAATACCGAAGTTACTTATGATACTACTGAGTATACTGTTGAAGTAACTGTAGCAGATGCAGGAAACGGAAAACTGAAGGTAAGCAAGACGATCAAGAAAGGTGATGATACTGTTGATGCAATTGCTTTTGAAAACATTTATAAAGGAGTAATTGATATCAGCGGCTCTAAGACCTGGAATGATGCAGACAACCAGGACGGAATCAGACCAGCAAGTATCACTGTAAAACTTTTTGCAAATGGAACAGAAGCTGCAAGTCAGGTGGTAACTCCTGATGAGGCTGGAAACTGGAACTATGTCTTCAAGAACCTGCCGCAGTATGATGCAAAAGGAAAAATCACTTATACAGTAACTGAGAGTGCGGTAGCTGGTTATGAAACAAGCGTAAGCGGCTACAACATCACCAACACTCATAAACCAGAAACCCTCGACATCACCGGAACCAAAACCTGGAACGATTCCAACAACCAGGATGGCAAACGTCCAAAGAGCATCACTGTCAACCTTCTTGCAAATGGCATAATTACAGACACCAAGACCGTAACAGCTGACGATAACTGGACCTACAGCTTCACCGATCTGCCGAAATATGCAAATGGTCAGGAAATTACCTACACGGTAAGCGAGCTTACCGTACCTGGTTATACAACAACTATTGATGATAATTACAACATCACCAACAGCTACACCCCAGGTGAGACCAGCGCGTCTGTAACCAAGATCTGGGATGATGCTGACAACCAGGATGGCATTCGTCCAGAGAGCATTACCGTAGCTCTCCTTGCAAATGGAACGCCAACTAACAAAACTGTTACTCTTACTGCTGCGAACAACTGGACACAGACGATAACTGGTCTTCCGGAAAAAGCAGATGGAGAGTATATCACCTACACCTGGACCGAGGTTAATGTTCCAGAAGGCTACAGCTTGACAGGAACTTCCAAGAACGAAACGGTAACCACTCTGACCAACACTCATACTCCAGAGCTTACTTCCATCACCGGAACCAAGACCTGGAAAGATGCAGATAATCAGGATGGAAAACGTCCAGAGAGCATTACCGTAAACCTTTTTGCAGACGGAACTAAGCTTAAGAGCCAGAGTGTAAGTGCTGATGCAGACGGAAACTGGAGCTACAGCTTCACAGACCTTCCGAAATATGCAAACGGACAGGAAATCACTTACACCGTAACTGAGGATGCAGTCGATGGCTACACAACCGAGAGTGATGGCTATAATTTCATTAACACTCATCAGCCAGAGACCACCGAGATTACCGGAACCAAGACCTGGAACGATGCAAACAACCAGGATGGCAAGCGTCCGGAAAGCATCACTGTAATCCTTCTTGCAAATGGCACAGAGAAAACTCGCCAGACCGTAACTGCAGACGAAGCAGGAAACTGGACTTACACCTTCAAAGATCTGCCGAAATATGCAAATGGCGAGGAGATCACCTACACCGTAAGCGAGGACACTGTAGCTGATTACACTACAACCTACGATGGCAGCAACATCACCAACAGCTACACTCCAGGAAAGACCAGTGCAACAGTAACCAAGATCTGGAACGACGCTGAAAATCAGGATGGAAAACGTCCGGAGAGCATTACCGTAAGTCTTCTTGCAGACGGTAAAGAAACCGGAAAGACCGTTACCCTGAGCGTCGAGAACAATTGGAAACAGACTATATCTGACCTTCCGGAAAAAGCAGACGGAAAAGCAATCGAGTATACCTGGACAGAGGAAACTCTCCCAGAAGGTTACGAACTCACCGACAACAGCAAGAACGGAACTGTAACCACTCTGACTAACACCTACGCTCCAGAAACAACTTCCATCACCGGAACCAAGACCTGGGACGACGCAGACAATCAGGATGGCAAGCGTCCAGAGAGCATTGTCGTCAACCTTCTTGCAAACGGAGAGATCGTAGCAAGCCAGACTGTAAAAGCAGACCAAGCAGGAAACTGGACCTACACCTTTAATGACCTGCCGAAATATGCAAACGGTCAGGAAATCACCTACACCGTAACCGAGGAAGCAGTGGAAGGCTACGAAACAAGTGTAGACGGATTTAACATCACAAACGCTTACACAACCGAGACAACTGAGGTGAAAGGCTCCAAGACCTGGAACGATGCAGACAATCAGGATGGCAAACGTCCGGAGAGCATCACGGTAAGACTTCTTGCAAACGGCGAGGAGAAAGACAGTCAGACCGTAACCGCAGACGAAAATGGAAACTGGACCTACAGCTTCGAAAACCTGCCGAAATATGAGGCTGGAAAAGAAATTGTATACACGGTAACCGAGGATGCAGTTGCAGATTACACAACAGAGATCACCGGCTACGATATCACCAACAGCTATGCGCCAGGAAAGACCAGCGTCACAGTTACCAAGGCATGGGCTGACAACGATGACCGCGGCGGTCACAGACCGAAGGAAATCAAGGTTCAGCTGAAAGCCGATGGAGAAAACAGCGGCGAGGAAATTACCCTGAACGCAGAGAACAAGTGGACTTACACCTGGTCCGAACTTGATGAGAAGAAGGCTGGAAAGGATATTGTCTACACAGTAGAAGAAATTGGTAAAACAGCTGGTTATATTTCCACAGTAACAGGAAATGCCACAGAAGGATTTATCATTACCAATACGATCACATCTGTTAAGATCAGCAAAGTGGATATTACTGACCAGAAAGAACTGGCAGGTGCTCATATCCAGATCCTTGACAAAGATGGAAATGTAGTAGACGAGTGGGATTCCACCTGGGAATCTCATGAAGTAACAGGTCTTAAGACCGGTGAGAAATATACCCTTCGCGAGACCGTAGCGCCAGATGGCTATACAATTACAGCTGACACAGTCTTTAGCCTGAAGGAGGATGGAACTCTTGACAAAGATAATACCAGCACAACCATCTCAGCGGATGGAACCCTCCTGGTAGAAGACAGCAGAACTTCTGTAAAAGTAAGCAAAGTAAATATTTCCGACGGAGAAGAGCTGGAAGGTGCTCACATCCAGATCATTGATCAGGACGGAAACGTTGTAGACGAGTGGGATTCCACCAAGGAAGCTCATGTTATCGAGAAACTGAAAACCGGTAAGACTTACACTCTTCGTGAGACTGTAGCGCCAGATGGATATTTACTTACAAGCGACACTACTTTTGTTCTGAAAGAAGACGGAACAGTAGATGCAGAAAAAACAACAGCTGTTTCCAAGGATGGTGTTTTACTTGTACAGGATAAACTGGCAACCGCAGCATCTATTGCAGTAACCAAGAAACTTACCTATATTGGTGAAAGCCTGGCAGCAAAAGATCAGACCTTCTATGTAGCCCTGTATTCTGACAAAGAGTGCACACAGAGAGTTTCCGATGTGAAAGCTCTTGTGTTCAAGAATGCAGATGCTTCCACCGTAGTATTCTCAGAGAATATTAAGGCAGGCAAGACATACTACATTGCAGAGTGTACACAGGATGGAATTTCTCAGACAATCGGCGCTCTTGCAGATGGAACCGTCTATGAAGCTGTATTTGGCAATGGTAACTCCACAACAGTAACTGAAGTCAATGGAACAACAACCGTTTCCTTCGAAAACGTGTTCAGCAGCTTCCCGCCAGATGGATTCTACAAACAGGGTCAGCTGACAATTACCAAGAAGGTTCTTGGCGCAGATGGAGGCACCAGAAACAGCAACGAGGTATTCTATGCAGGTATCTTTGATGATGCAGCTCATACACAGCTTTCCCAGCAGGTTGAGCAGAACATTATCAAGCTTGATATGGACGGTGGCTATGAAGTAAGTGAGACCATCAATGTTGGTCTTGCCCAGTCAGGAGCAAAGGTAACCCTGTATGTAACGGAAACTGATTCCAACGGAAAACCAATTGCAGGTTCCGAAGGCTTTGGATATAAAGTTACCGTAAGTGCAGATTCTGTTACACTTGATGAAACGAATATGACAGCAGAAGTAGTCATCACCAACCAGGAAGAAAGCACAGTAACAGAAACACCAACGCCTACCCCTTCTTCCGATGGTGGAAATAGCGGTGGCTCCGAAAATCATTCCGGCGGCTACGGTGGTGGCAAATCACCGAAGACCGGAGATGATACCCCGATCGGAACTTATCTGATGCTTCTTCTTGCAGCCGCAATGCTTGCAGCCGAGACTGAAAGACGCCGCAGAAGAAACAAAAGACAGTAAAGCAAAACAAGGTTTCTGACCAGATCGGAACCATAACAAAGCAAGTACAAATGAAGGCGGTCCGCACACAAAGCGGATCGCCTTTTTTGCAGATTCACCTTAGTTTCCTGCTCAATTAAGGAAAACCACAGGACAGCCGTGTGGTTCTGGTTTTGAAAAAAAGTAAAAAAACTTTCCCGAAAAGTGGAAAAACATCCCGAAGAAAGAGTTGACGAAACAGCCCTACTGGTATAATGAAGTCAAATTAAAGGATATTACATTTGGGAATGACTTTATAGATTTCAGGAGGTTTCCATTATGAGAAAGAATACATTAAAAAAAGCAATGGCAGTTATGATTTCAGCGACAATGCTGGTGACAGGATATACAGTAGTTTCCGCGGAAGGATTTACAGATGCGGAGGCACTTGCAGAGATGGATGCTTTTACCACAGGCGATGAAGCTGTATATGTGGAAGAAGTTCAGCCAGAGCAGACTCAGACAGAGGTTCAGCCGGAAGCTGCACAGATCGAGGAAGTTCAGACAGAAGAGCCTCAGGCAGAAGAATCTCAGGATGAGTTCCAGACCGGGGAAACAGCAGAAGAAGCCGCTTTTGTTGATGGTTTCACAGATAGCTCCGCAGAAGCTGACCCAGCAGAGTTTACCGATGGAACCGGTGAAGTTGGAGATGCAGTAGAAACTACCGTAGATTCCGATTTCCGTTTCGAGAACGAAGAAGTCATTATCACTGCAAAAGTGTTTGATGAGACAGCTCTTCCGGAAAACGCTGAAATGAACGCTGTAAAGCTTGAAGCTGGCAGTGAGAAATACGAAGAAGCAAAACAGGCTTCCATCAGAGACCTTGGAACAACAGAAGACGACGAGTACACTTTCTACGACGTAACCTTCATTGCAGATGGCGTTGAGATCGAAGTTCCAGACGAAGCAGTTGTAATTAATATGGAATTCAAAAACGTTGCACCAGAGGAAAACGAAACCCAGAGCGCCCTCCACATCCAGGAGACTGAAGCCGGCGTAGTTGCCCAGGACGTAACCGCACAGTCCGCAGACGGAACACTGAAATCCGTAGGATTTAACTTCTAAAATTCAATAACCGCAAGCAGATACAGGACTTTCTGAGAAATCGGAAAGTCCTTTTTGTATAATCAAAATTTCATCTATGCTGCTCCCGCCACGTCCGCGGTGAAACCCCATACACATTTTTAAAAGCCCGGGAGAAGTGGAGGGCGTTTTCGTAGCCTACGGCAGAGCCGATATCCCCTATAGATAATGTGGTCAGCTTCAGCAATTCCGCCGCTTTTGTCATGCGGTAATGAATGAGAAATTCCTGTGGAGAGTGTCCCGTGCTGGTGCGGAAAATTCGTCCCAGATAGCTTCTGTTAATACCGCATACAGCTGCTACATCCTCAATAGAAATATCATTCTGGAAGTTCTGTTCGATAAAATTTATCGCCTCTTTTATATAATAATCACTCATTTTACTGGTGGCGGCAGGCTGTGGTCTGACAACAGATTGTGCAAGCAGATCCGCAAAAAGATAGAAATGTCCCATCAGATGAAAAGGAGATTGCTCTGAATTCTGAGAAATATAAATCAGTTCATCTGCCATCTTTTTTCGTGCCTCCCTGGAGTGGGCCATATATACTGGTGTATCCTTGGAAAAGCCACAAACGTTGAGGATTTCTGTGGTACGCAGCCCGTCAAACTCCACCCAGACGTATTCCCATGGCACCTGAATATCTGCCACATAAGTGGTGATCTGTCCTGGAAAAATCATAAATCCCTGTCCGCTCCGAACCTGATAATTTACATTCTGTCCCTTGGAATTCGTGGCCATCAGGGTGCCTGTTCCGGAAAGAACATAGTGAAAAAGATAGTGATTCCGCGTTGCCGGACCAAATAAATGTCCGGGAGTACATTTCTCATGGCCATATTGGTAAAGGCATAGATCAATGAAAGTTTCGCTTGGAAAAATGTGAAAGTTGTTATCCATATCTGGAATCCTCCGTTACATTTGCTGACAATATATCATAATGTGATAATATATTTCATTATACCATAAAAAAACATCATAAAGGCATAAAATAAGAAAAATTAAGCTATTTAAGTGCTGATTTTGGTATGTTATACTTAACACATCATAGAAAAAGGAGGCTACACTCATGGCAATCACCTTCAACGAAACAACCCGGATCTTTACCCTCACTACTGCCCACACCACCTATCAGATGCAGGCGGATGCTCAAGGGTACCTTTTGCACCTGTATTATGGTGCCAGAACTGCAGGAGAAATGGACTATCTTCTGAATTATGGAGACCGTGGCTTTTCTGGAAATCCGAATTCAGCAGGCAACGACAGAACCTATTCTCTGGATGCACTGCCACAGGAATATCCATCACTTGGCACAGGAGATTTCCGAAATTATGCGTTAAATATAGAGAATGCAGATGGTTCCCAGTGTTGCAATCCAGTTTACATAACACATGAAATTGAGGCTGGAAAATACACTCTGAAAGGTCTTCCATTCGTCCGTGCAGAAGAAAATGAAGCGGAAACTTTGAAAATTATACTGGAAGATCCTGTTACAAAAGTAGAGCTTCATCTACTCTACGGAGTACTGGAAAAAGAAGATATTATCACCAGAAGCGTGATAATTAAGAATGTTGGAAAAGCCCCTGTAACAGTAAAAAAAGCCCAGTCCGCATGCCTGGATTTCCTTCACGGAGACTATGATCTGATCAAATTTCATGGCAGACATGCTATGGAAAGAAACATGGAAAGAATGCCGGTTTCCCATGAAAGCATCCGAATTGGCAGCCGCCGTGGAACCTCCAGCCACCAGTATAATCCAGGGGTAATCCTTGCAGGAAAAAACACAAATGAAGACAGCGGAAGCTGCTACGGAATGCTGTTTGTATACAGTGGAAACTTCCTTGTAGAAGCAGAAAAGGACCAGTATGATCAGACCAGAATCCAGATGGGTCTGACTGATGAACTGTTTGCATATTCCCTGGAAGCCGGAGCTGAATTTACCGCGCCAGAGGTTATTTTATCCTACACAAACAAAGGTCTTTCCAGGCTTTCCCAGCAGTACCATCACTGCATTATGAATCATATCTGCCAGGGAAAATACGTCCATGCAAATCGTCCTGTCCTGATCAACAGCTGGGAAGCCGCATATTTTGATTTCACCGGAGACACCATCGTAGAGCTTGCAAAGGAGGCAAAAGCGCTTGGAATCGATATGGTGGTTATGGATGATGGATGGTTCGGAAAGCGAAATGACGACAATTCTTCTCTCGGCGACTGGTATGTGAACGAGGAAAAATTAGGCGGAACTCTGACGAAATTAATCGAAAGAGTAAACGCAGAAGGCGTGAAATTCGGTATCTGGATTGAGCCTGAAATGGTCAGTGAGGACAGTGATCTTTACAGGGAACATCCGGACTGGGCAATCACAATTCCAGGCCGCAAGCCTGTCCGTTCCAGAAACCAGCTGGTCCTTGATTTTTCCAGAAAAGAAGTACGTGATGAGATATTTAAACGCATCTGCGCAGTTCTGGATCAGGGAAATGTGGAGTACATTAAATGGGATATGAACCGCAGCCTGGCAGATATTTATGCACCAAACGTGACCTATGATTATGTTCTTGGGGTGTACGATTTCCTGGAAAAACTTACGAACCGTTATCCGGATATTCTTATTGAAGGCTGCAGCGGAGGCGGCGGAAGATTTGATGCCGGAATGCTGTATTATACGCCTCAGATCTGGTGCAGTGACAACACAGATGCTATTAATCGTACACGGATTCAATATGGAACCTCCTTCTTTTATCCGGTAGCAGCAATGGGTTCACATGTGTCAGCAGTGCCAAACCATCAGACCGGAAGAGTGACCAGTATGCATACAAGAGGCGTTGCAGCTATGTCTGGAACCTTTGGCTATGAACTGAATCCCGCACTTTTAAATGCAAAGGAAAAAGCAGAAATCCGTGCCCAGCTTGCCCAATACAGGGAGTATCAGGAATTGATCCGTGAAGGAGATTATTACCGTCTTTCCAATCCTTTCCAGGATAATTTTGCGGCCTGGATGGTGGTATCAGATGACAGATCCAAGGCACTGGTAAGTGTGATAAGACTTACAGCAGAAGCCAATCCGCCGGCAGCATACGTTACCTTAAAAGGAATGGAAGAGGATGCTTTTTATCGGGAAAAAACTACCGGAAAAGTATATCCGGGAGCTGCACTTATGGAGGCTGGAATACTGCTTCCTGCTGCGGTGAGCGAATATGAAGCATACCAGATAGAACTGGAGCGTGTTTGAAAAATCAATGATTATGTTTTCATAGTCGTTAAGTTAATTTTACCATTCTTTTGTGAAGAAAAAAGGAGAAAAGGTTTATAAACTGGAAAGATTGTTTTTTTATATATTCTGAGATATATTTGCAGTATTCGTAGACGGAACAGGGTGTGATTGCAATGGTTTCAATGATTCCTTTCGGGCTTCTTGCCGGGGTTGTGGGGGGACGGGAGGTTCGGATTACAGAGATTGATGAGAGTGGATTTTGTTTTCGGACAATAGAAGAAAATATCTCTGATTCAGAAGCTTTGAAGGTGTGCTTTTATGACATAAAGAATGGGCGTTATCGTGAATTGGAAATTTCAGAATACGATATACAAAGGTTTGATATGGAGGACGCAGAACTCTCCGGATTTTGTGTGAAATATAAGGTGACGGTGAAGCAGAAAGCGTATGCAGAGGCGGTTCAGAGGCTTCTTTATCAGTATAATCACTACATTCATCTGAAGCTGGAAGAGGACGACAGCGCGTTGGCGAAAAGCCTGACAGGGTATCCGGGGGAACTGGATGAGGTCAAGCGTGGCAGTCTGGAAGAGCAGGTGGGAATATGGCGGAGAGAGCTTACGCCAGATGGATTGGAGTCCGCTTATAATGGGAAACGTATAGATTTAACTGATAATTGTTCTCAGTACGGAACTGGCTTTGAGCCTGGGTATAAGTGCCAGGTACCGCCTGAATCAGGTGTTGCGGAACTGGCGCTGGAGATAGATCGCCCGGAATTGTATCAGGAATATTTGAATAGTTCCCTGACAGAATTTTCCAAAAAGTATGCCGGAAAATGTATCGGTATCTGCGGCAGCATTATTCTGGAACATAGAGTACCGGATCACCTTTATATTGGAAATCAGTTCTGTCATCTTCTGTTTCCGGAACGTAAATTGTTGTTTGAAATAATAGAAAAAGCAGCGGCAGAACAGGTGGAAATCACACTTGTTTTTTCTTATATCCGGGAATATATGCTGGATTATATAACAGAATTGCTTGATGAAATTAACCGGTGGTGTGAAGAAAAAAGGCAGTCTGTAGAGATTGTTGTAAATGACTGGGGAATGGCTTCTTTAGTAAAAAAAAGCAGAAGGAATCTGATTTCCAGCCTTGGAATTTTGTTAAATAAACGCAGAAAAGACCCTCGGATTCCGTTCAAAAAAGGAGAACAGAAATGGTTTGAGAGGAACAGCCTGAATGCTGGATTTTACCGTAATTTTCTGGAAAGAGAATATGGAATCCAACGCTTTGAATGGGAATCCTGCGGTTACGAACAGCAGATTCCACCTGGAAAAAACAGCTTGCATATTCCGTTCTATCAGACCAATACATCACAGTATTGTCCTCTTGGTGCAGTATGTGAAACTGGCGAGAGAGGACGACAAAAGCTTGCAAAAAAATGCCCGGGATATTGTGCGGAATATGCACTTTTATACCCGGAACATTTGCATATGATGGGGCGGTATAATTCGTTGTTTGGGATTGATATGAGAATATTGAAAGAGGAAGAAATACTGGAGAATTATATCCAAAACGGTGTGGACCGGGTTGTAATAAGAGCATGGTAATGCCACCGGCAGGTGACATACCCGTGTTGAGGCAGATGCGATATTTTATTCAGGATGAAGTACATGGCTGCTCAAGGCTGGAATTTATGGAGATAAGTGATGAAAATAGTAGCAGGATTAGGCTCGATAGATGAATATATAAAGTTCGCGGAGGCTGGTGCAGATGAATTTTTCTGTGGTTATGTTCCTTATTCCTGGTCCAAAAAATACGGAACGGTACTGCCCCTGAACCGCAGGGAAGTACTTTGTTATAACGTACAGCTTGGCGCATTCAGTGAGCTGGAAATCCTGTCTGGGATGATGAAAAAGTACGAAAAACCAGTCCATCTTACATTCAATTCCCTGTATTATATCCCGGAACAATATCCGGAAATTGCCGGGATCATAAGCCAGTGTATGAAAATTGGTTTTCACAGTTATATTATTGCAGACCCGGCGTTGATAGTATATTTACGTGAAAATGGTATAAACTGCGAAATCCATCTCAGTGGAGAATGTGGAGAAATTAACAGCCAGATGGTGGCTTCATTGGGAAAACTGGGATTGAAACGTGTGATTTTTCACAGGAAAAATACATTCGAAGATATGAAAGCGGTTGTTGCTAAATGTGGAAAAAAGGATGGGACAGAAAGAATCCCGGAATTTGAGGCTTTTGTATTGAATGAAATGTGCCAGTTTACAGGTGCATTTTGTAATTCTTTGCATTGCGATGAGATGGGGTATCTTTGTAAAGTGCCCTATCAGATCGGAACCTTAAAAACAGGGAATGCCGGTTCTGAAATCTTCAATCAGGAAATAAACGGAGGGCATTTGCTGCCAGACGGCTTTGTTCCTGATGATTTTTCCTATGATTCTGCAGGTTATCTTTGCGGTGAAACTGGCTGTGGTCTATGTGCACTTTATCAGTTAAAGCAAGCCGGAATTACGCACTTGAAGCTGGTTGGCCGTGGAAATTATACGGATTACATGGAAAAAGATATTCGAAATCTTCGAATGGCGTTGAATATATTGAAAGAATCCGCTGACGAAATGGAGTTTCGGCGAAAATTGAAATTGCAGATTTTTCCCAGCGGGTGCAGCAGGAATTGCTATTACCGGTGATTAGGCAGCACGGGCTCCGGAGTGTGTCTGAAAAATCATTCCCACAAATTGTGGTGCACATCTTGCAGAAAGCCTTTTTCAGACACGCTCTGGATCCTGCGCTGCCTTGAGAAATTTATCTGGTTGTTTTTTATCCGATGGGCTCGAAATCTGCAGCTCCATGTTTGCACAGCGGGCAGATGAAGTCATCCGGGAGCTCGTCACCTTCGTAGATGTAGCCGCATACTTTGCAGACGAAGCCTTTTTTGCCATCGGTTTCTGGCTTCGGTTTTACATTTTTCTGATAGTAGGTGTAAGTCATGGTGTCAAGATCGTTCATGACGCGGGCTTCGGTGACGCTGCAGATGAACATTCCATGGGTACCAAGGTCTACATATTGTTCAACCTTCAGAGACATAAATGCATTAATATATTTGTCCAGGAATACCAGTCCATTATCGGAACGGTAGACCTTCTGACCTGCAAATTTATCTACGCTGCGTCCGGTCTGGAAACCAAACTGCTGGAATACAGAGAACGGTGCATCTACAGACAGGCAGTTTACGTTGAGAACTCCAGTCTGTTTGATCACATGGTGGGAGTAATTTGCCTTATTGATATTTACCGCAATACGGTTTGGAGTATCAGTGAGCTGGGTCACAGTGTTGACGATCAGTCCGTTGTCTTTTTTGCCGTCATTGGAGGTAACTACATAAAGACCGTATCCGATTCTGAAAAGGGCTGTCATGTCATTTTTGTTTGCCAGCTCATCATTCTGGGCAATGTATTCTTTGCAAAGTTCGCTTGCCATAGCTTCCAGCTGATCCTTGTTTTCCTGGTTTACTGCGGAAAGCACTTTTACAGTAGTGTCCAGCCAGTTGATCTTCTTGCAGCCAGAAAGCATTTCTTTCATAATTTTTGCTGCCAGAGGTGCCCAGGAACCATTTTCGATGATGCCCACGGTGCGGTTCTGGAAGTTGTGCTCGGTCAGACGGGTGATATAGTCGTGCATGAACGGATAAATGCTTGCATTATAGGTTGTGGTAGCAAGAACCAGCTTACTGTAGCGGAATGCGTCGGACAGAGCCTGTGACATGTCATCTCTTGCAAGATCATATACAACAACTTTGGGACATCCCTTGCTGCGAAGTTTGTCAGCCAGCAGCTCTACAGCCGCTTTTGTATGACCGTATACAGATGTGTAGGCGATGACAATTCCTTCTGTCTCTGGTGTGTAAGAGGACCATGTATCGTAAAGACCAATGTAATGTCCAAGGTTTTCTGTAAGAACAGGTCCGTGGAGAGGGCAAATGATCTGGATATCCAGGCCTGCGGCAACTTTCAGTAATTTCTGAACCTGTGGTCCGTATTTTCCAACGATGCCAATAAAGTATCTGCGAGCTTCATCGTCCCAATCTTCTTCTACATCCAGTGCGCCGAATTTTCCGAAGCCATCTGCAGAGAAAAGTACTTTATCGGTGCTGTCATAGGTTACCATAACTTCCGGCCAGTGCACCATGGGAGCGAAAACAAAGGTCAGGTTGTGGTTTCCAAGGTTGAGGGTGCCGCCATTTGTAACCTCCAGCTTCTGTCCTTCCAGGTCGAGACCGAAGAAGTTCTGGATCATAGTGAAGGTTTTCGCGTTGGCTACGATGGTGGTTTCCGGATAAACTTTCAGGAAGTTTGCCACATTTGCTGCGTGGTCCGGCTCCATGTGCTGTACGATCAGGTAGTCTGGCTTGCGGCCTTCCAGGATGCGGTCCAGATTATCCAGCCATTCGTGAGTGAAATTTGCATCTACAGTATCCATGACTGCGATTTTTTCATCCAGGATCACATAGGAATTATATGCCATACCGTTCGGTACTTTGTACTGACCTTCGAAAAGGTCTATCTGATGGTCGTTTACGCCTGCGTAGCGGATGGTGTCTGTAATTTTCATAGAGGTTCGTCTCCTTTTTATGAGATATTGTTATTGATGTAATTGTTTGTGATTTTTGAGGGAACTATGTATTTTTTACTGCTTTGTTATTTCTTTAACATGGCTTTAGTATAACCAAATTTTGAAATAAAGTCTGTTGCAAATACAACAAAATGGTGTAAGATATAAGAAATTATTTTTTTGAACATGTTCTGGATAAATTGATAGAAAGGGATTGTAGAAATGACACCAGTGACACTTTTTTCATACATAACTCCTGAAGAACAGGAACGTATGCGCATCTGTTTCGATATGCATGAAGCAGTCTATCGGAATAATGAGACTGTGATGGAATATTCCAGTTCCATGAAAAAAATAGGTTTGATCCTGGAAGGTCAGGCAGTTCTTTATTGCATTGATGAAGATGGAAATCAATATATGATAGATAACCTGAAAAAGGATAGTGTTTTCGGCGAACCATTCCTTTTACCTGAAGAATCCCAGCACTATTATGTCTGTGCAAAATCCGAAACAAGAGTGCTGTTTATCGCCTATGAGCATGTGATTAAACGCTGCGAAAATGCCTGTAAATTCCATAGTCAGCTGGTAAGCAACCTGCTTCAGATGATTGCCCTGCGTGCCAGCCAGCAGGCCAACCGGATTTATGTGCTGTCAAGAAACAGCATCCGAAAGAAGATCATGACCTATTTAAATTCCATTGCCGCAGAAAAACAGACGAAAACGGTTATCTTGCCCATGTCCTACACCACTCTTGCCGAATACCTTAGTGTAGACCGCAGTGCCATGATGCGGGAGCTGAAGAACCTGGCAGATGAGGGGATTATAGAACGGGATGGGAAGAAATTGCGGATTTTGGATTGAAAATAGAGTGGGATATATAATTTTTATCAGTAAACGGTAACATTCTGATGGAAAATATAGTTGACGAGAAGAAGTTTGTACAACATAATAATAGAAGTATAGATGCTGTCATCTGAAAAGGTTTGTGGGTGGCGGTATGAGGGAGAACAAACAAATTGGAGGTTTTTACATGAAAGTACTAAATTACGGTTCATTAAACGTAGACTACGTGTATTCCGTAGATCACATCATTGTAGGCGGTGAAACCCAGCATTCTTCCAAGCTGGAAGTTTTCAGCGGGGGAAAAGGCTTGAACCAGTCTATTGCACTGGCGAAGGCTGGGGTGACGGTTTATCATGCGGGAATCGTGGGAACAGATGGAGATATTCTGTTGGATGCTTGTAAGGAAGCTGGTGTAAACACCAAATATATCCGCAGACTTCCGGTAAAGGGTGGTCATACCATGATCCAGGTGGACAAAAATGCCCAGAACTGCATCATTTTATACGGTGGAACCAACCAGATGCAGACAAAGGAATTTGTAGATGAGGTTCTTGCTGATTTTGGAGAAGGAGACTATCTGATCCTGCAGAATGAGATCAATATGCTGGACTACATTATTGACCAGGCTTATGAGAAAAAGATGAAGATTGTTATGAACCCGTCACCCTTTGATGACAAGCTGAGTACCTGTGATCTCAGTAAGGTTTATCTGTTTCTCGTAAACGAAATTGAAGGTGAACAGATCACTGGCTGCAAGGATAAAGATCAGATCCTGGATGCCATGGCTGCGAAATTTCCTAATGCACGTTTCGTGCTTACACTTGGAAGTGACGGCGCTGTTTATTACGATGGAAAAGAAAAAGTTTTCCAGGATATTTTCAAGGTAAAAGCTGTGGATACCACAGCAGCTGGTGATACATTTACAGGATATTTCATTGCAGCAGTTACCGCGGGCAGATCCATCCAGGAGGCGCTGAGAATGGCTGCAAAGGCCTCCTCCATTGCTGTTTCAAGACCAGGCGCTACACCGTCCATTCCGAGAGCGGATGAAGTGAAGAAAGAGCTGGGAATGTTGTAAATTGTGAATTACATAAGAGTGTATCGGTGTGCGGCAGTCGCCAAAGTCCATGCTTGCATGAGGCCTTGGTGACTGCCACGTTTTTTTTCAGAGAACAAGTCTTATTCACCGGAGCGGTTGCCTGGCTCTGGATAGTCTTGGCAACCGTCTCCATAACGCGCAAAATTTATATTATGTTTTACATACTGTTTATAAATGTTTATATAAACGTTTACATAAATGCACTAATGGATGGTTGGGAATACATAGATTTTATAGTAAAAACTTACTAAAATCACAACAAAAACATTGTTCATTCATACAAAATAACACATAAAACTAAAAAGATTATTGAAATATTTATGCAAACGTTTATAATCAAATTATCAACAGTTCGGAGAGAAAACCGAACAAAAATAGATCTTAATTATATTTCAAGGAGGACGTATTTATGAAAGCAAGAAAAGCAATGGCATTAGCAATGACAGCAGCGATGGTTGGAGGTTTAATGACAGTTCCGGTAATGGCTGAAGAGAATGCAAAATTACTTCCAGGCGGCGGAAGCAAGATCATTTACTGTATCACACCTTCCACATCTAACCCATTCTTCAACACAGAGCAGGTAATTGCGAAAGAAAAAGCTGAAGAACTTGGATACGAAGTAAAATGTGCTTCCCACGATGACGACGCTGCTACACAGCTTGAGCTTTTCGAAGCAGCTATCAACGATGGCGCAGCAGCAATCATTTGCGATAACGCTGGTGCAGATGCTTCCATCGAAGCAGTTCAGAAAGCATATGACGCTGGAATCCCGACTTTCCTTATCGACCGTGAGATCAACCAGTCCGGACTTGCAGTAGCACAGATCGTTGCAGATAACGCACAGGGTGCAGCAGCAATCGCAGAAGTATGGGTTGAGGCTATGAACTACGAAGGCAAATACGCAGAGCTCCTTGGACTTGAATCCGATACAAACTGCCAGGTTCGTTCTGATAACTACCATTCTGTAATTGATGAGTATGAGGATCTTGAGATGGTAGCTCAGCAGTCCGCTAACTGGGATCAGACAGAAGCTTATGAGAAGACAGAAGCAATCCTTCAGTCCAATCCAGAGATCACCGGTATTATCTGCGGTAATGACACAATGGCATGTGGTGCTGTTCAGGCTTGCCTGGATGCAGGACGTAACGACATTAAGATCATCGGTCTTGACGGATCTGACGAAGCAAACGCTTACATCAAATCTGGTGACATGGTTGGTACCGCTCTTCAGCAGATCGCTCTGATCACTGAGATGGCAGTTGAGCAGGCAGACGCTTACCTTAACGGTACAGCTCCGGAAGAAGAGAAACAGCTTGTTCCTTGTGTAGCAATCACAGCTGACAACACAGATTGCCTGAACGCATTTGTTTACACAGAACCAGAAGCTAAATAATCTGGCTGCCAGGAAACAGATTTTTATAAAAAATGAACGAGTGTTTGAAAAATTATTCGCACAATCTGCATGCCCCGCTTTGTGGTATATTTTGCAGAAAGTCTTTTTAAACACGCTTTGGAAGGCGGTGCGCCAGCGCCGCCTTTTATAATAGAAAGCAGGGAGAGATGATTATGAAAAGCAGAAGAATTTTGGCAGTTCTGGCCGCATGTACAGCAGTAACCTTTACCGGCTGTGGTGTTGTAACTGTAGTGCCCATTGGCGAAGAAGCTTCTTATACAGGAAAACAGGAATTTGATTCCGCAGCAGAGTCCCAGGGTGACTGGGGAGCCGTTGTAGCGGACATTTCCGATAAGGCACAGGATCTTTCTGAATTATTAAATGGTGATGGTATTACAGAAACAACTGCAGTAAAAGGCACAGGAAAAATCAAAGAATACAATACAGACACCCCGAAACATTATTTGATAGTAGAACTGGATGGATATACCGGAACTACAGAGGTTCAGGTCCGGACAGATGGACCGAACTCCAGCACAGCCATCCGTGACCTTCAGTCTCTGAAGAATTTTGAAAGCTTTACCAACCAGACAGAATGGTCAAGCTATGGAAAAGAACTGAACAAGCAGGCGCTTGCACAGGTAATTGACCCACTTGGAATCGACGAAAATGTAGTTGGCAAGACTGTTACATTTACAGGCGGCGCAGAAGCCGGTACAGATGCAGTATCTGTTACAGCAGTTGAGCTGACGATTGAATAAAAGGAGGAAGCATTATGTTTGATGATCCGAATGTTGTTCTCCATTGTGAAAAAATTGATAAAATTTATCCCGGAACCAAAGCTCTGGATCAGGTTTCCTTCGATCTTCTGAAAGGAAAGGTAAACGTTCTGATCGGTGAGAACGGTGCCGGAAAATCCACCCTGATGAAGATGATTGCCGGAATCGAGCAGCCTTCAGCGGGTAAGATGTACATGGACGGCCAGGAGGTTTACTTCAAGGATACCAATGCAGCCCGTGCAAAAGGTATCGGAATCATCCACCAGGAACTTTCTCTTTTCCCGAATATGACAGTTTACCAGAATATTTTTATGGGACATGAGAAAAAGAAAGGCTTTTTCCTGGATGACAAGGCCCATTCAGAGGGTGCGAAAAAAATCCTGCAGCGTCTGGAACATGAAATTCCACCGGAAACCATGGTCGGAGACCTTCGTGTAGGACAGCAGCAGATGGTGGAAATTGCACGAAACTTGAACCAGGATGACTTACGTGTTCTGATCATGGATGAGCCTACTTCCTCTCTTTCCGCTGCAGAGGTTAAGGTACTTTTCAAGATTATGAGAGAGCTTCTGGAAGCCGGAATTTCCATCGTATATATTTCCCATCGTCTGGAAGAAATCATGGAGATTGGCGATCACGTTACCATTCTTCGTGATGGAAAATACGTTGCAGATGCTGATGTAAAGGACATTGAGCTCAGCTGGATCGTAGAGAATATGGTTGGAAAGAACACCCAGTATCACCGCTTTGAGAGAAGCATTGACCTTTCCAAACAGCCGAAGGTGCTGGAAATTAAGGATATGTGCCTTCCGAAAAAAGGCGGCGGCTGGACTCTTGACCACGTAAGCCTGGATCTGAAAAAGGGCGAGGTCCTTGGTGTTTACGGACTTCTGGGAGCTGGACGAAGCGAGCTGTTTGAGTGTCTGATGGGACTTCATCCGGAGCACACCGGTGATGTACTCTATGAGGGCAAAAAGTTAAATATCAAAGATGTTGCCGCCCAGATCAAAAACGGTTTTGCTCTTGTACCTGAGGATCGTCAGAGCCAGGGTCTGATCCAGACTCTTGATATCGGCAAGAATACCGCTATTTCTTCTATGAAAGATTATGTAAAAGGTCTGTTCCTTGACGAGAAAGCAGAGAATGCGGCAGTTGACGAGCAGATCAAGGATATCCATATTAAAGTGGCGGACAAGAGACTTCCAATCCTGTCACTGTCCGGTGGAAACCAGCAGAAGGTTGTAATCGGCAAAGGACTTTTGACCAAGCCGAAGATCTTACTTCTGGATGAGCCTTCCCGTGGTATTGATATCGGTGCGAAGACTGAGGTCTTTGAGATCATTCACGACCTTGCGGAAAAAGGACTTTCCATTATCGTTATCTCATCTGAGCTGAAAGAGATCATGGCAATCGCAGACAGGATCGTTGTATTGTCAAATGGCAAAAAGACCGGCGAGTTGACCGGAGATGAGATCACAGAAGACACACTTGTACGTACATCTTATGCCGGACTTGGAACCGGAAGAAATGCGTAAGCCGGGGAGGAGCAGAACAATGAATAACAAAAAATCAAATAATAATCAGTTGTTAATGACACTGTTAAAAGGACGTACCTTTATTGTACTGGTACTCCTGGTCATCTTTTTTACCATTGTAAAAGGAACCACATTCCTGTCAGCATCTACACTGACCATGGTTGCCAAGCACGTAGCCCTGTATGGAATCCTTGCACTTGGTATGACCTTCGTAATCATTACCGGCGGTATTGACCTTTCCGTTGGTTCTGTAGTCGGACTTGTTGGTATGCTTGCCGGTGGTATGATCCAGGAAGGTATTACACTGAAATTTGCAGGTGTAACCCTTTACTTCAGCGTTCCGGTAATCATTATTACCATGCTGGTTGTTGGATGCATCATCGGTGCAGTTAACGGTCTTATTGTAACAAAATTAGGTGTAGCACCATTTATCGCTACCCTTGGTACCATGTACATCTGCCGTGGTTTTGCGAACCTTCGTTCCAACGGTGCAACATTCTCTGATATCAAGGGCTATGACGGACTTGGCAACACAGGCTTCAAGATCCTTGGAAGCAATATTGCCGGCATTCCTACCGGTGTTTACATTTTCGCAGTGCTTGCAATTATTTCCGTTATCATCCTGAAGAAGCTTCCATTTGGATGGTATGTACTTGCAGTCGGCGGTAACGAGAAATCTGCCCGTCTTTCCGGTATCAAAGCAGACAAGATCAAAATTATCGTTTACATGATCTCCGGCTTCTGTGCAGCATGGGTTGGTATGATCAACACCGCACAGCTTTCCGCAGCACATCCTGCATCTGGTGATGGCTGGGAAATGAACGCCATCGCAGCTACCGTACTTGGTGGTACTTCCATGAGCGGTGGTTCCGGAACCATTATCGGAACTGTAGTCGGTGCATTTGTTATCGGTGTTATCAATGATGGTATGACAATGTGTGGTGTATCCGAGTTCTGGCAGAAGGTTATCCGTGGTCTGGTTATCATCCTTGCAGTCGTAATCGACCAGACACAGAGAAATCTTCAGGCGAAGATGGCACTTCAGGCAAGAAACGAGAACAAATAATTAGGTAACCAACAAAATCTTTCTTAATGTTAAAATAATTTGAAAAGTTGAAAAAAATCCGAAAAAGATTTATAGTAATAATCAGAGATGCAGGAGGAATAGCATGAAAAAATCAGGGATTTTAAATGCCCAGCTGATCCGTTGTATCGCAGAGCTGGGACATAAAGATCTGTTTATGATCGGTGATGCAGGAATGCCCATTCCAAAGGGCGTGGAGATTGTAGACCTGGTTGTATGCGGAGGGGTTCCCACCTTTAAACAGGTGATGGATGCAGTGCTGGCGGAGACAGAAGTGGAAGCCTACACCATTGCAAATGAGATTGAGGAAAAAAATCCGGAGCTTCTTGCATATATTCAGCAGAGCCTTCCTGAGGCAGAGGAGAGCAGAATTGACCACGTAGATCTGAAAAAGATGTCTGCACAGTGCAAATTTGCAATCCGTACAGGTGAGTTTACACCTTATCCGAACATAATTTTAAGAGCGGGAGTTGCATTCCCGGCATAAAATGATCAGAGAAGACGCTGCGAATAACAGGTGATAGCTTGTTTTTGCAGTGTCTTTTTTTCGCAGATGTATGGCATTATTTTACCGACAGAGGAGGAACTAAAATGAAAGTGAGTGTGAGAAAAATCAGTGAGATCACAGGATTTTCTCCGGCAACTGTTTCAAATGCACTAAACTACAAAAAAGGCGTGAATGCTGAGACATCTGCGAAGATTTTTAAAGTGGCGCAGGATCTTGGGTATTTTGAGGAAAATCATATCCGCAAAATAAAATTTGTCATGTTTAAGCGGGATGGTGCTGTGGTTGAGGATTCCCCCTTTTTTATCCAGCTGATTTCCGGGGTGGAACAGGAATGCCGCGCCTGTGGAATGGAAATGCAGATGTGTAATCTGGACAAAAGAGATCCTGGATACCAGGAACAGGCGAAGTGGATCATGAATGACAAGGCGTCGGCGGTGATCCTTCTGGGAACAGAGATGGTGGATGCGGACATTGACCTGATCCGCGGGATGACCTGCCCGTTTATTGTGATTGATTACTGGAAAGAGGATATGAGCTTTGATGCCATGCTGATCAATAATGCAGATTCTGCGCGTATGGCTACAGAGTATCTCATTGCCAATGGGCATAAGGAGATTGGTTATCTGCGGGGAGATTTCAGAATCAAACCTTTCCGGTCCCGTTTTGCAGGATATCAGACAGCGCTGCAAAAGGCGGGATTTCCCCTGAATAAGGACTATATTTTTACAATGGCAACTACCATCGACGGTGCTTACGAAAATATGAAACGGTATTTGTCTGAGAAGGTGAAGCTGCCTACAGCTTTCTTCGCAGACAACGATATGATCGCGCTGGGGGCTATGAAAGCTATGGCAGAGTTTGGAATCCGGATTCCGGAGGACATATCTATTGTGGGATTTGACGACCTTACTTTTTCCTCAATTTCTTATCCGCCTCTGACCACGCTCCGGGTGCCGAAGCAGGAGATGGGAAGAGCCGTTGTAAGGCGGTTGCGGAATATTCTGAAAGATAATGACGGGATTAAGATCAAGATGCAGATGTGTACGCAGTTTATTGAGAGGGAAAGCGTGAAGAAGATATAAGAGGTACACAGTTGGGCAACTGATATTCCACGCAGGTCGGTGCAACGCTCCGGTGAACTAACGGTCAACTCTGGCTAAGACGTTCGGGAAAGCCCTCACGCCTAAGTCTATGCAGGTTGTGGATTTTACCTACGCTAAGAGCGCACCTAAAATGACATGCTTAGGAATAGCAGTTGCCCAACTGCTGTGTATTGGCGGAAACTGGATGGAATCCAAGTTTTACTTTACATTAATTTTTAATTGCCTTCATAATTGCGTCATACAGCTCGTCATATGTTTCATAAGCCGGAATCTCCGGATATTCAGCCTTGATAGCATCCGTGCTCTTGAACAGGAATCCTGCTTTACTTGCCTGGATCATGCCAAGGTCGTTGTGGCTGTCACCGCTGGCAATGGTGTCGTAGCCGATGAACTGCAGGGCTTTCACAGTGGTGTATTTGGACTTTTCGCAGCGCATTTTGAAATCAGTAATTTCGCCATTTTCGCCCACTACCAGTGTGTTGCAGAAGATGGTAGGATAGCCCAGCTTTTTCATAAGAGGACCTGCGAACTGGGAAAAAGTGTCACTGAGGATGATAACCTGGGTCTGTGCTCTTAATTTGTCCAGAAATTCCCTGGCGCCTGGAAGCGGGTCGATCTTGGCGATAGTCTCCTGGATTTCTTTCAGGCCAAGACCATGCTCTTTCAGAATGTTCAGGCGGTATTTCATTAATTTATCGTAATCAGGCTCGTCTCTTGTGGTTCGTTTCAGCTCCGGAATGCCGGTCTCTTCGGCAAATGCGATCCAGATCTCCGGGACAAGCACACCTTCTAAGTCTAGGCAGACAATTTCCATAATCTCCTCCGTTCTGCAGCTGTAAAGATTGCTGCAATTGAATTTTATAGTGTTTTTCAAATCTCAATGTCAGATAAAGGGAAAGCGGTTAGGATGGTTGCTTTCACACATTATCTTATTATAGCGTAAAAAAGCCGGGAACGCTATACCTAAATTGATAATGTGAGAATGGAATGTTCCCTGTGGTTACTGTTCACTCCGTGACCAGTAACTCGCTTCGCGATGCACAGAAAAACGAACCTTCTTGTGACAAGCACAAGAAGTAGCGTTTGCTGCGCAAACTTAATTCTCGGGTTTTTTGTGAACTTTGTTCACAAAAAACACCTCGCGGAATGTTACCAGTGAACAGTAACTCCCTGTGAACTGCGGCTGAAATGTATAATTGTCGGAAATTAGTGGAAAACAGCGAAAAAATGTCTGGTAGAAATTTGTCGCTTATATTGCCGTTCCGTGAAAAATGTGGTATATTATTAATATCTGTAGTAATATTAGACAAAATAAACAGAATAATAATGGCAGGAGTGGTTAAAATGTATAACGAAGAGTACAAGCGCTGGATGGCAGCGGATCTCGAGGATGCAGATCTGAAACCAGAATTATCTAAGATTGAAGGAAACGACGAAGAAATTAAAGATCGTTTTGCAGTAGCTCTGAAATTTGGTACAGCAGGACTCCGTGGAGTTCTTGGAGCAGGTACCAACCGTATGAATATCTATGTAGTGCGTCAGGCTACACAGGGGCTTGCTAACTGGGTGAAGACTCAGGGCGGCACTCAGACCGTTGCAATCAGCTACGACAGCCGTCTGAAGAGTGATATATTTGCGAAAACAGCAGCAGGAGTTCTGGCTGCCAATGACATTAAGGTCAGAATTTATGATGCATTAATGCCTGTACCGGCCCTTTCCTTTGCGACACGCTACTATGAGTGCAACGCGGGTATTATGGTTACCGCATCTCATAACCCTGCTAAATATAATGGATACAAGGCTTACGGCCCGGATGGCTGCCAGATGACAGATGATGCTGCAGCTATCGTTTATGATGAGATCCAGAAGACAGACATTCTGACAGGCGCGAAATACATGTCCTTTGCAGAGGGCGTTGAGGAAGGCCTGATTCGCTTTGTTGGTGACGATTGCAAACGTGCTCTTTACGATGCAATCGAGTCACGCCAGGTTCGTCCAGGTCTTTGTAAGACAGCAGGACTGAAGCTGGTTTACAGCCCGCTGAATGGTTCCGGACTTGTGCCGGTAACCCAGATCCTGAAGGATATCGGAATCACAGATGTAACGATTGTTCCGGAACAGGAATACCCGAACGGCTATTTTACCACATGCAGCTACCCGAACCCGGAGATTTTCGCAGCGCTGGAGCAGGGACTGAAGCTTGCCAAGGAGACAGGAGCAGATCTTATGCTTGCTACTGACCCGGATGCAGACCGTGTTGGTATTGCCATGAAATGCCCGGACGGTTCCTATGAGCTGGTAAGTGGTAATGAAGTGGGAGTTCTTCTTCTTGACTATATTGCAGCTGGCCGTATCGAGAAAGGCACAATGCCGAAGAACCCGGTTGCAGTGAAATCTATCGTTTCCACACCTCTTGCAGATGCAGTTGCAGAGCACTATGGTGTAGAGCTTAGAAGCGTACTTACCGGATTTAAGTGGATCGGTGACCAGATCGCACAGCTTGAGGCTGCTGGTGAAGTGGACCGTTTCATTTTCGGATTTGAAGAGAGCTATGGATACCTTGCAGGACCGTATGTACGTGATAAGGATGCCATTATCGGATCCATGCTGATCTGCGAAATGGCTGCATACTACAGAAGCATTGGAAGCTCCTTGAAGCAGAGACTTGAGGAGATTTACGCACAGTATGGCCGTTACCTGAACAAGGTTGACAGCTTTGAATTCCCGGGACTCAGCGGAATGGACACTATGGCAGGAATCATGCAGAAATTCCGTGACAACCCGCCGGCAGACATTGCAGGCTACAAGGTAGTGAAGGTTACCGATTATAAGAAGCCTGAGGAGACCGGTCTTCCAGCAGCAAATGTTCTCATTTACAAACTGGAGAATAACGAGACAGTAGTTGTTCGTCCATCCGGAACAGAGCCGAAGATTAAGATTTATTACACTACACTGGGTAAAGATCTTGCAGAGGCAGAAGCTGAGAAAGAGAAGCTGGCTAAGGCATTGGAGCCGATGATGGCTTAAGGCTTAAGCGAAGTATATAATCGTATAGTGAATAATCGCCCCTTGCGGAATGATTCTGCAGGGGGCTTTTTGCGCTGTTTGTAAATTTTTTCTTTATTTGAAGTGAAAATCCCCATTAAGTCGTTGATTACAGTAAAGGGCAGACCATATTGTATAATGCTTGAAAAGAAAACGAGGTGACAATTTATGCTGACGCTGTTATTTATCATTTTAATGTTTGGTATATTTGGCAAAATGATCGGACTTGCCTTCCGCGCAACCTGGGGAATTACGAAAATCTTTTTTCGTCTGATATTCCTTCCCCTTGTCCTGATCGGATTAGTTCTGGGAGGTCTGATCTACATAGCACTTCCCCTTCTTGTGATAGTTGGGATTATCATGCTGGTATTGATGTAATATATTGATAGAATAAAAAATAGATGAAAATACAATCGAAAATATGTTCACTTTGCCAGATGACAAAAAGCGACAGATATGGTAGTATAGATACATCAACGAAAGAGAAATACGAAAAACACTTAAGAAATCTGAAATACGAAAGAAAGCAATAAAGCACAAAAGAATCTGAAAATACAAAAGAACTTAGAAGTACGAAAGTTCTGTGTTTCACCAAAGATTTGTAAATTACTAAAGATTCATAAGCCGCTAAAGATCAACCAAAATACCTAAGATCAATAAGAAGACGAAAGATTTTCGAAACACATCCGATAAAATTATAACAAGACACATCAGAAAAAATGGCTGGGAACTAGTTTCCCAGCCATAAATCATAACAATATCTAACCGATTCCCATTTATAATGACATCTACTCAGAGTAAGTTAAATTGGAAATTTATAGCCCTTTTACTTGAAATAATGTATACTGAAAGAATATGAAGACAAAAACGAAATAAAAATATCGGGAATATATAATGAATACACAAGATGCAATAGAACTTCTGGGGATTGTCCCAGAAGATGATGAAAGAGAAATTAAGCGAAAATATCATAAGATGATCAGCCGTTTTCATCCGGACTCATTGAATGAAGTAAGGGAAGCTCATATTCAGCGTGCACAGGAGATAAATGAAGCGTATCGGATACTGAGCCAGAGCGATAGCCGGGAAATGCAGAACGCATATGGAACGGAAGTTTATGGAACAGAGGCTCATGGCACAGACAATCATAAATCTGGGAAGAGGGAACAGCATCAGGAATGGTCTGGTGAATGGAACGAGGCTGCTTTTATACCAAGGAATATTTATCTGCACTATAGTATGAATCTTTCTGAAGAAGAACGAAAGGAAGCCCAGGGGAAACTGTATTATCAGGCTGCCTGTGGAAAATATATGTGGGATCCGGAGGAAGAGGATTTCGCGCTTTTTCTTACCAGTATTCGTCATGCAGCGGCAGTCCTCCTTGAGAGAACGGAGAATGCCGTAAACGCAGAAGACTTATCTTCTGTACCAGATTTGAAGGAATACCGTTTTCGCATCCAGGCGAAGCTGTTTGAATATCTTTCTATGCAATATGTGAACCCATTACTGGTTCTGGATTCCCTGATGAAACCAGAGAGCACAGATAGAAAAGGTCAGAGAATTTATCGGGCTAAAGCATTTCTGGCGGCAGAAGCCGCATCCCCGGAAGGCAGGCTTATAGCAAGCTTGCAGTCTGGCGAATATCTGTTTCCAAAAGCTTTCCATGGGAATCAGATTCAGCTTATGAATAAAGACAAACAGGTATTGGGGTATCTTCATATGGAAGATGACCGGCTGTATTTTTGCATTATTCCTCTTCTGAAGAGGCATGCAGCGCAGGTGAAATTTCTGGTGCAGGAAGAAGGCGGTGGAACAAATGAAAAAAATGAAGGAATTAATAATACGACGAATAGTAGTAACTTCAGAAATAGCGGCAGAGGAATAAAGCGTGGAAACAATAAGCTGAAAGTTAATATAGATTTCTATTTTCGTTTAGAGGATGAGAACTATACGTATAATAGTTCAGAGCTTAATTTGAAAATTGCAGAAATATTGAATGGATATGAGAAGTATTTGCGAAAATATGATCCGGAACAGGACCAGTTTTGTGATCTGTTTGCCCGCCTGTCCCGCTCGAATTTTCGCAGTCGTTTTCATCTGAAGGACAAGGATATACAGTATATCCGGGAGAAAGGAATGGATACCATCCGCAGTCATGCCTCAGATTTTGTGCGAACACGTCTGGCTCCGGCTCAGATTCCCAATGATGGCAAACAGACTCCAATGCGCGGGCACCCTGTATTCCTGGCTCAGCATGCTACTGGCTGCTGCTGTCGGGGATGCTTGTATAAGTGGCATAGAATTCCAGCAGGAGTGCAGCTCACAGAAGAGCAGCAGGAATACATAGTAGATGTGTTGATGGCGTGGATTGAGAGAGAATATAACAGAAATGCATAGGGCTATGAAGTTGGTTTTATATATACAATCGGTAACATTAAGGTATATGAAATATATAGTTTAACAGGAATTTTGAGAAGATAAGAATGGGGAACGGTTTATGAGAATATTTCACTTATCAGATTTACACATTGGCTTGAAATTAATCAATCGTGATCTCAGAGAAGATCAGGAATATATACTGGATCAAATAATTCAGAAGGCCGCAGAGAAAGTACCTGATGCGATCGTGATCGCAGGGGACATCTATGACAAAGCAGTTCCGTCTGCAGAAGCAGTGGAGGTGTTTGATCATTTTATCGGAAAGCTGCGAAATGCAGTTTCGGATTCTGTAATTATGATGATCAGTGGAAACCACGACAGCGCGCCCCGCGTGAACTGCTTTCGAAGTGTACTTGATCGTCAGAAAATTTATATGATCGGAATGCCGCCGCAGACAGAAGAAGATCAGATTGAGAAAGTGGTACTTCAGGATGAATATGGTCCGGTGAATTTTTATTTGCTTCCCTTTGTGAAGCCTTCCATGGTGAAGCTGATCACTGGTACAGACGAGAATGGAAATAATCTTTCTTACAATGATACGATCCACAGACTGATAGAACGTGAACAGGTTGACATAAACCAGAGAAACATTCTGGTCAGCCATCAATTCTATCTGCCTATGGGGGAGAGTGCAGAAGAAGTTGAACGAATGGACTCTGAGATCCGGACAGTAGGAAATATTGACCAGGTGTCAGCCGATATTCTGCAGAAATTTGACTATGCGGCACTGGGACATATTCATAAGCCAATGAAAGCAGGCGGCGAGTTTTATCGCTATTGTGGAACGCCGCTGGCATGCTCTGTAAGTGAAGCAGGTCAGAATAAAGGAATTATAATGGTTGACATAAAACAAAAGGGCGAAATCACTACAGAAGTAATTCCACTGGAACCGCTGCGCCAGATAAAAGTGATCAAGGGAGATTTAGAGAGTGTTCTGGCACAGCGCTGTAAAGATTATGTGACAGTAATTCTTACGGATAAGGTGGATCTGGACGTAATTGATATGCAGGATCGTCTGCGTCTGGCTTTTCCAGGGCTTCTAGAGATACGCCGTGAGACTGTGCGGCAGGTTGATTATACCAGACATGCAGACAGTGAGCGTGAATTGAATCCATTTGAACTTTGCTGCCAGTTCCTCGGAAATGCAGATGCGGAAGAGCAGGAAATTCTTCAGGAGGTTATCAATACAGTACAGGAGGTGACGAAATGAGACCTGTGAAACTTATCATGCAGGCGTTTGGTTCCTACGGAAAACTGACACAGATCGATTTTCAGGAGCCGAATCAGAATCTGTTTCTTGTGACCGGAGACACCGGAGCAGGAAAAACAACTATATTTGATGCCCTTGTATTTGCTCTTTACGGTGAAGCCAGCTCCAGTACAAACAAGAAAGATGGTGTTGTACTGCAAAGCCAGTATGCAGAGTTGAACGTTGAACCATTTGTAGAGCTTGTTTTTTCCGAAGGGGCAGGAGAAAATAGCCTGCTGTATACTGTCCGCCGTGTTCCCAGACATCTGAAGCTTCTGACAAGAGGGGCGGGGAAAAATACAGGAAGTCGTGAAGTACCGGGGTCTGTCAGCCTGATCATGCCAGATGGTACCGAATATCCACAGAAGGAAGCTGACAGCAAGCTGGGGGAGATCCTCGGTCTTACCAAAAGCCAGTTTATGCAGGTTGCCATGATCGCTCAGGGAGAATTTATGGAGCTTCTTCGTGCAAAATCTGATGATAAGAAAGTCATCTTCCGGAAGCTGTTTAACACTGAATTATACCAGAATATTGTGGACGAGCTGATGAATCGCAAGCGTTCCCTGGAAAAAGAGATTGCCCAGATCAAAACTGCATGTCAGACTGAAGCTGCCCATGTGGTAATTCCCCAGGAATATGACCAGTGGCAGGAAATAGAAGGGCTAAAAAAGCAGGTTTTGAATGGGGAAATTGTAGTGATGGATTGCTTTCTGGATCATCTGGGCGAGTTATGCAGAACACTGGAGAAAAGTGTGAATTTTACCTCGAAAGAATTACAATCCGCATCAAAACTCCGCGACGAAAAAAGGGATATCTACAACAGTTCCATTCAGCTGACGAATTTATATGCGCAGCTGGAAAACGCTGAGGTTCAGCTTTCTGAATGTGGGAAAGTGGAAGCACAAATAGGGGAAAAGACCATTCTGTCAGAGAAAATTAAGAAAGCATACGAAATAAAAGGCGAATACGCACGCTGTCAGGATGTCTTGCGTAATATGCAGACATGTGAGAGTGCCTTAAAGGAGCAGCAGGAACGAGCTCCTTTATTAAAAGAACAGTCACAATCTGTCATTCAGACAGCGAAGGCGGTGAAAGAAACGGCAGAGAAGGAGCTTAAGGCGTACACCACTATTTATGAGCGCGTGAATAAAGAAGTGAAGCTCCTTAAGCAGATCAAGGAAGCAGAAAAAAGTGTAAAGACCAGCCAGCAAAATCTGACCGCAGCGCAGGCCGCAGACCGCAAAGCCAGAGAAGATCTGGAGAAAATGGAGAAGCAGGAAGCAGACTGGAGGGCTCAGTCAGAGAAGCTGACCGACACTAATGAGAAAATTGCTGTCTGGAAAGGGAAAAATCAGGAACTGGAAGTACTTGGCATTGAAGTACAAGAAACGGAAGATCTTCTTAAAGGTGTAGAAACACAGAAAAAACTGGCGAAGAAAGCACGAGAGACATACCAGAAGAATAGAACCAGATATGACGCAAAGAGCCAGGAATATGAGTCTATGCGGAGAATTTTTCTGGATGAGCAGGCTGGTTTTCTGGCACGCGAGCTTCAGCCGGGGAAACCATGTCCTGTATGCGGCGCAATAGAACATCCGAATCCATGCATAGCTTCTACCCTTCATAGAGATCTCACCCGTGAGCAATTGGAACTGGCAGAAAAAGAAGTTTCTGAGCTTCGAAACAGGCAGGAACAGTCTGCCGGTGAAGCAAGGTCAGCTGTGGATATAGTTGCAGAAAAAGAACGACTTTTGGAAGAGACAGGAAGGAAGCTGTGCACGCGTATTTTAAATGATCATGAGCAGTTCCCGGAAGCAGGAATGCTGGAAGTATTTGATTCTTTGGGAGACAATATAAAAAATTTCCAGGAGAGCAGAAATTCAGAAGTCTCTGGTGCAGCCCAGGATCAGATGGCGGATAAAGAGTGTAATTGGAATGCCTTGCTGAAGCAGATACAGACACTTCTTGGAACCTGGAAAACTTTATTACAGGAAGAGGGTACAAGACTTAATACAGCCCAGAAAACATTGCGTAATCTTCAGGATGCTCTGGGACAGGTAGAAGAGCGGAAGAAATCAGGAAAAACTGCCGTAGAGGAATGCGGACAAAAGCTGACTGAGGCAGCAGCGTCAGCCAAGAGCGCAGAAGCTCTTCTGAAGCAGTTGAATGATTCCCGGGAATATCCATCAGAAGAGGCGGCTATGACAGAGTTTAACCAGGCAAAAGGAAAATGGAAAGCTGCAGAAGCTGCTTCCAAGGAAGCTGAAAAGAAAGAAAAAGCGTCTTCTGAAGAGCTGGTTAACTGTACCAGCTTGATTAAACGATTTGAAGGGGAACTTCCAGATCACCAGAAGCTTTACCAGGAGCGGCAGGCCTTTTATCAGACTTTGATGAATGAGAAAAATATGACAGAGGCAGAATGGGCGGACATAGCAGAGAACTATACCCGTGAAACAGCGGAGCTTTTGCAAAAAGAAGCAGACAGCTGGCAGCGAAAAAAACTAGCCGCACAGACCACTGCAGAAACAGCTGGAAAAGCCATAGATGGCAGGAGCAAGCCGGATATGGAAGCTGCCAAGTCCCAGATGGAGGAAGCTGAGAAAGTACGGCTTCAGACTCAGACGAAACTGGAACTTTATAAAGAACAGTATAAAGCTGATAAAGAGGCATATGATATTCTTAGCCCTCAGATGGAGAAGCGAGGTAAAATCATTGAAAAGCATACCAAGCTGGAAACTCTTTATAAGCTGTTGTCTGGAAATATGTCCGGAAACCGTATGGATCTTGAAACCTATGTGCAGAGATATTACCTGGAGAAGATTCTTTATGCGGCCAATCGCCGCTTTGCGAATATGTCTGCCGGACAGTTTGAACTTCGTATGGTAGACGAGGAGAATGCGGGGAAAGGCAAGAATCGTGGTCTGGATCTTATGGTATATTCTAATGTTACCGGCAAAGAGCGTGAAGTCCGTACCCTTTCCGGAGGAGAATCCTTTATGGCAGCCCTGGCATTGGCACTTGGAATGGCAGATCAGATCCAGGAGAGCTCTGCAGCGATACATCTTGATGTAATGTTTGTGGATGAAGGCTTCGGTTCCCTTGATGAGCATTCCAGAGAACAGGCGGTAAAGGTTCTTCAGGAACTGGCGGGAGGAAGCAAGTTGATTGGAATTATTTCTCATGTGACCGAGCTGAAGCAGGAGATTGAAGATCAGCTGATCGTCAGCAAAGACGAGAAGGGAAGTCATGTGAAGTGGCAGATAAGCTAGTACATCGAATATTAAGTAACTGCCATATTGACTTGTCTGATTTTTCATCTGCTGCGTTGTCGTCGGTCGCCGG
>NZ_JADNDC010000003.1:0-66376 GCF_015551645.1 Ruminococcus sp. D54t1_190329_F1 | reverse complement strand
AGCTAGTACATCGAATATTAAGTAACTGCCATATTGACTTGTCTGATTTTTCATCTGCTGCGTTGTCGTCGGTCGCCGTAGCCACCGCTACGCCTCCTTCCTCCGCCTTGCATATGAAGAAATCATCCTGCGTCAATGTAGTAGATACTTGGTTGAATAAAGAATATCGGGAAGCAATTAAGCTTCCCGACAAATAAAAAGTTCTATAGATTTTTTGTAAAATTAATAAACTCTTCCGACTCACCGTAATCATGAATCCGACAGTTTGCCAGACGCTGTATTTCCTCTTGATTTTCTTCATGAGAGTCGTACACAGCAGTGGTATAGAAGCCATCTTTCTTAGCTGTAGTAAGGGCATGAAGAGAATCTTCAAAGACCATGGTATTGGTTCGGTCAGTGCCAAGAAAGTTCAAGGCTTCCCGATAAATGGTTGGTTCGTCCTTTCCGGCACCCACAGAGGAGCAGGTAAAGATTTCGCTGAAATAGTCAAGCACTCTGCAACGTGCCAGGGCAGCTTCCACGAGGGAGCGCTCTGTAGCAGTGGCAATACACATTTTGACTCCGGTCTCATGAAGCTGAGCCAGAAATTCTTTCAGATGAGGCTTCAGCTGAGCTTCATAGCGGTAGAAATCATCTACAATTGCTACAGCACTCTTGATCAATTCATCTCGGGTCTGTTTTACATCATAGTGCTCAATAAAATAGTCAGCTGCCTGGTGGAGACTCATAGTGGCGATTGCTTCATCCAGATCCGGTTCAGGTTCAATTCCCTGGTTTCGCAGGTAATTTTCGCCTACATGATCCCAGGCTGACATAGAATCCAGAATCGTACCATCCAGATCCCAGATGGCACCCCTTAACATGAAATTCCTTTCCTGGAAGATGCATTGTCTTTGGAAATACAAGTAGAATCTTTCATTTTGAGAGTAAGCTCTTTAAGCTCTCTGGTTGCTTTTGTAATATCTTCAGCTGCAAAGATGGCACTTACAACTGCAATTCCGCAGATACCGCTTCCAGCCAGTTCCATTACATTGTCATGTGTAATTCCGCCAATGGCAATAACGGGAATATTTACAGCCTTACATATTTGTTTTATAGTTTCATGGCTGATATTGCCGGCATCTTTTTTGGTTCCGGTTTGGAATGCGGCACCTACTCCCAGATAATCTGCGCCATTTTTTTCAGCAAGAACAGCCTCTTCAACTGTATGCGCAGAAACGCCGATGATTTTGTCAGAACCGAGGATGGCTCTGGCATTACCAGCAGCCATATCCTCCTGCCCTACATGAACGCCATCGGCATTGATTTCTTTTGCAATTTCTACATTGTCATTGATCACGAATGGTACATGATAGCGCGCACATAACTCTTTGATTTCCGCAGCTTCTTTGAGAAAACTATCTGTATCCAGATTTTTTTCGCGTAGCTGAATGAAGGTAGCCCCACCTTTTAAGGCTTCTTCGACCTGGTCATATAAAGTTCTGCCATTTAACCAGCTGCGGTCAGTAACGGCATAAAGTAAAAGATCTTTTTTATTGCAGTTCATTGGTAAAACCTGCCTTTCACATGTAACTTGTGCGTCAAACACACTCTAATACATTATATAAAGCTGAATCTGGAAAGTAAAGGTAATTATTAAGCTAGAGCCTGTTTCTGCGAAGATCGAGAATCGTAACCCATAATGTTTGTTACACGAACAGGAACCTGTACATTGAAAAACGAAAAGTGATATGTTAGACTAATATTAAAATTGTGTTTTTGTCGGTTCGCAAAAAAGAGAGGCAGGTTTGATTATGGATCAATTTGAGCAGATGAAGGTGACACGGCAGGCGATGAATGGCAAGATGTGTCTGATGTTTGGTGGTATTTTCCTGATGTTTTCAGCCATTACCTCCACGATCATGTATGGAATCAATTTCTTTATGACAGCTCTGGAAGCAGATAAAGGAACTGCAGAGTATGTAGAACTTCTTGAGAATGCCGGAGTGGGAAGTGGACTTCTGAAAGGGATTGGTATTTGTTTTATTGCAGTAGGAATCTGGGAAGCTGTAGTTGGATTTCTATCTGTAAGAAATTCCAACAGAGTAGATAAGAGCAGATTTTCTGTGAAACTGGCCATATCGCTTCTTATAACAGAGATTGTCATGCAGGTAATTCTGTTTTTTACCGGATTGATGAATCTGGGGCTTCTTTTTACAGCCATTGTGCTTCCGCTGTTTTTACTTTGGGGTGCCACCCGTTTAGGCAAAGTTGCCAAGGCTGATCCGGAACGCAAATTTGCAGTAGACCCAGCCAGGAAGAAATCCTCTCAGCAATCTCAACCGGCCGCCCCGAAGAAGAGCATTCGTGAGAGAGCCGCTATGCAGGTGCGAGAAGATGCAGTGGTACCAGAGAAACAAGATACTGTAGATGAGGAAAATATTGCAGATTCAGAAGAGTCAAATTAGAAACTCAAAGTATGAATATAAGCATTATTGGAAAATGCAGTGGGTATAAGCGTCATAGGAAAATTGTTAAAGATATATAACCTGTGAAATTGTATGAGCTGTAGTTAGTCGTTGTTGCCGATAATATGATTTGCATGTAGCTATTAAGGTATAAGAATTAGAGACTGTTTATGATTCAACACCGGATAAAGGAAAGAGAACCACAGTATATGGACATGAAAGAAATCATCACAGAAGCAGCCCGTAAGCTGGTTCTGGAGAAAAAAGTAAAGAAGCTTACAGTAAAGGATATTGTGGAAGAGTGCCAGATCACCAGGCAGGCATTTTACTACCATTTCGAAGGAATACCGGATATGATTCAGTGGAGCATAAAGCAGGGAACCAGGCGGCTGCTAGAGGCGTGCAAAGAGCAGGGCGGCGCAGAAGCAGCGCTGAAGTATCTGTTTGTTTTTGCCATCAATGCTATACCCGAAGTGCGAAAAGGAATAGAAAGTAATTATGGAAAAGAACTGGAACAAACCCTTATGCAAGGAACCTACGAGTTGTTTGAGAGCATTGTGGAGGAAGAAAATCTGTACCGGAACTACAGCCGCCAGGAACTGAAGTTGATCCTCCGTTACCACAGCCATGCTATCTTTGGTATTTTCCAGGACTGGACACCGGAGGATACGAAGAATCTGGATATGATCGTACACGAAGTCTATTTGATTATGATGGGAAAGAATGCTCCAGAAGAACTATAAAATATCGTTTGACTGTATTTACAGGAAATGGAGGCAGCAAAGTATGGGCTATGATCTTCCGGAAAGGGTTGTAATCTATGAAAAAACTTGATAATTTTTCTAACTGTCTTTCTGTGCTGAAAAATGCTGATTTTAAACTTGCTGAGAATAATGAAATATACAGAACAGGTGTAATTGGACAATTTAATCTTACTTTTGAACTTGCATGGAAAGCTTTACAGGAAGTATTGAAGCTTCATGGCGCAGCTGGCGCGGAGACGGGTTCTCCCAGAGAAATCTTACAGCTGGGATACAGATTGGGATTTGTAAATGACTCTGCTGTATGGCTGCTTATGCTGAAAAAAAGAAATACATCTGTTTATATATATAACGAAGATGCGATTGATGAAATGCTCCTGTTTATTCGTGACAGTTTTATTCCTGCGTTTATTGACCTTGAAGCAGTTTTGAAAGTGAAATTGACGGAGGCGGAGACTGACTGGGAATAGAATCCAGAGGCCGACTGCAAATACATGGAGGAAACTAAATAAGAGATCAAACGGGCGAGGTGTATTTTTTACACTTTGCCCGTTTTGTCTATACACGGTGAAATTTCTGACTATCGACACTTTCTTTTGCTTGTACTAGAATAAAATTATCAGGATTACGGAGCGTGATTGTGACGCACATCTTGCAGAAAGCCTTTTTCAAACATGTTCTAGAGCCTGTTTGAGGAAGGCTAGTACATCGAATATTAAGTAACTGCCATATTGACTTGTCTGATTTTTCATCTGCTGCGTTGTCGTCGGTCGCCGTAGCCACCGCTACGCCTCCTTCCTCCGCCTTGCATATGAAGAAATCATCCTGCGCCAATATAGCAGAAACTTAATTTTCGATGTACTAGAAATGATAACGTAATCCGCAAGGAGAGGAGGAAACCATATATGGCACATGAAATTTTATCCGTAAAAATGTACGAGCTGGATAAAAAACTGGAACAGACCCACAGTCGGATTCAGCTGGCGGAGAGTATGGATACGGAAAGACTTCACCAACAGATCCAGAATCTTCGACAGGAATGTCAGGAAAGCCGTATCACTTTGGAAAACAGACTTCGCCATTCCAAGACAGACTGTGTAATGAAGCTGGCAGGCGTCTACGACCAGGTGGAGGCAGCAGTTGGAAAAGTGCTGGAGGCAGAAAACATAAATTTGAAAAATAAGGAGCCAATATTTGGAAATGTGCTCCCAGGAACGGAGGAGAAAATCCTCACCGCAGAATACGCCCTTGATTTTGCAATGCAGGCAGTAAACCGGGCACTTCTGGTATCGCTGCAGGCTATTGAAGCCCAGCGTCTGGAAGAGAAGAAAGAGGCAGAAGAGCAGTAACAGGCATAATGGCGTGTCTGATTTTTTATATACTGTATTGTTGGCAGTCGATTATAGGTGACATGTCCGTTTCGTAAGCAAGTGGACAATAGTCTGTCAGACAAAGCAATGATGCGGAAAAGCTTTGACAAAAAAGTCAATACAAAGTTAGTTTACATAAGAAAGGACTACAACCATGAAAGAAGTAAAAACCCCAAAAAAGCCGTTGATCTACTATTACGGCATTGTGCTTCTGGTGCTGATCGTCTTTAATCTGGTGGTTTCCCCAATCTTGATGGAGCATCAGGTAGAAGAAACCGATTACGGTACCTTCATGAGCATGATCAATGACAAAAACATCGGTAAAGTAGAAGTGGAAGATAACCAGATCGTCTTTACCGACAAGAACAATGAAAAAATTTACAAAACCGGTCTTATGAATGACCCGGATCTCACTGACCGCCTGTATGAGTGCGGTGCCACCTTTACTAAGGACATCGACCAGCAGACCTCCCCGATTCTCAGCTTCCTGGTAACCGGACTACTGCCGCTGATCATTTTCATAGTTCTTGGAAATTATATGGCGAAGAAGCTGATGGAACAGGCTGGAGGCAAAAACTCCATGGCATTTGGCATGGGAAAAAGCAATGCCAAGGTTTACGTTCAGTCCAGTGAAGGAATCCGTTTCTCAGATGTAGCCGGAGAGGATGAAGCCAAGGAAAACCTTGCAGAGATTGTAGATTACCTTCATAACCCAAAGAAATACACAGACGTGGGAGCCTCCATGCCGAAAGGCGTTCTCCTTGTAGGCCCTCCAGGTACCGGTAAAACAATGCTTGCCAAAGCCGTTGCCGGAGAAGCGAATGTCCCATTCTTTTCCATGTCCGGCTCTGAATTCGTAGAAATGTTTGTAGGTATGGGTGCCTCCAAAGTTCGTGATCTTTTTAAGCAGGCGAAAGAGAAAGCCCCATGTATCGTATTCATTGATGAGATCGATGCCATCGGTAAAAAACGTGATGGCCAGGTAGGGGGCAACGATGAGCGTGAGCAGACACTGAACCAGCTGCTTACAGAGATGGATGGTTTCGAAGGCAACAATGGGGTTATCATTCTGGCAGCTACCAACCGCCCGGAATCCCTTGACCCGGCACTTACCCGTCCAGGACGTTTCGACCGCCGCGTACCAGTTGAGCTTCCCGATCTTGCAGGACGTGAAGCAATTTTGAAGGTTCATGCAAGAAAAATCAAAGCATCCGATGACGTGGATTTCCACACTATCGCACGTATGGCATCTGGTGCATCCGGAGCCGAGCTGGCAAATATTGTAAACGAAGCAGCACTTCGTGCAGTCCGTGACGGACGTACAATCGTTACAGAAGCAGACCTGGAAGAGAGCATTGAAGTGGTAATTGCTGGCTACCAGAAGAAAAACGCAGTTCTCTCTGACCAGGAGAAAAAAGTGGTTTCCTATCACGAAATCGGACATGCCCTGGTGGCAGCCCTTCAGAACCATTCCGCTCCTGTTCAGAAGATTACTATTATTCCGCGTACTTCTGGTGCACTCGGCTATACCATGCAGGTAGAAACTGGTGACAAGTATCTGATGACAAAGAAAGAACTGGAAAATAAGATTGCAACCTTCACTGGCGGACGTGCTGCAGAAGAAATCGTGTTTGGCGAGATTACCACAGGCGCTTCCAACGATATCGAGCAGGCAACCAAGATTGCCAGAGCTATGATCACTCGCTACGGAATGACCGACGAGTTCGACATGGTGGCTATGGAAACCGTTTCCAACCAGTACCTTGGCGGCGATGCATCCCTTTCCTGCTCTGCAGATACCCAGAAGGAAATCGATGAGAAGGTCGTAGAATTAGTAAAGCGAGAACATGAAAAAGCCAAAAAGATCCTGACAGACAACCGTAAAAAACTGGATGAACTGGCTATGTTCCTTTATGAAAAAGAAACGATAACTGGCGAAGAGTTTATGAAAATTTTAAATAACAAAGAGGAGAGTGAGGAAAAATGAGAAGACGTTCACGTTATGGCTGGCTGGAACTCATTGAGGGAATCCTGCTGATCCTTCTTGGGATTTATACGTTGTGTAATCCGGGCGGCATGCTCCGCGGAATTACCTTTGCGTATGGTTTTCTTGCTGTCATCACCGGAATTTCAGATATTGTATTTTATGCAAAAACAGAGCGCTATATCGGCTTCGGACCTACCATTGCTCTGGTGACTGGAATTTTAAGTCTCCTTGCCGGACTAATGCTTCTGATGTACCCAAATGCCGGAGAGCTGATTATGACCCTGCTTCTCCCAATCTGGTTCATCGCTCATTCTGTTTCCAGATTGACCCACATCCCTCTGGTCCGTCTGGCAGGAAAATTTTACTATTACTTTACCTTGATTGTAAATATCCTTGGAATCATCCTTGGTTGTCTGATGATCATCTGGCCGTGGGTAGCGTTGTTTTCAACGGGCTTTATTATTGGCGGTTATCTGATCCTTCTTGGAATCGACTGCGTGGTGATGGCCTGCAGTGACATGGATGCCGGGTGGATGTAGAAACAGGATGTATTTACCGGTTGACACAAGAAACTACGAGGTGATAAAATCAAGATGAAATAAAAAACTGCAGCTCGCAATAAAGGAGATTTACATATATGGCAACACTTAAGGATGTGGCGAAGGCCTCAGGCCTAACGGTAGGAACAGTTTCCAGAGTCCTGAATAACAGAGGATATATCAGTGATAAGACCCGTGAGAAAGTATATCAGGTGATGAAAGAGCTGAATTATCAGCCTAATGAGACAGCTCGCGCACTGTCAAAGCAGAAGAGTAATACGATAGGAGTTATTTTGCCGAATATTGAACATCCTTATTTTGCCAAGGTACTAAGCCGTTTGGAGCGAGAGGCTGCGAAGCAGGGATATCGTATCATGCTTTTTGTTTCCAGGTATAAAGAAGAACGTGAGGAACAGTGTATTGAGATGTGCAAGAGCGAAAGAGTGACCGGCGTTGTTCTTTGCAGTGGAAGTTTTGAAACTGAGAAATTTGAAGATCTTGATTTCCCGTTGATCACATTGGAACGTTCTATGGATGAAGGGACATCCGGGATTGAATGTGATAACTATCAGGGCGGTGTGCTGGCAACGGAGCTTCTGATTGAGAAAGGCTGCAGGAAGCTGATGTTTATCGGCGGAGTAAGTGCAGGGGTTGACATTCATATGCCAGGAGATCTCCGCGAGGTTGCATTTCGTGATATCTGTAAGAATCGAAATGAAGAAAATGTGGTTATGGTAACGGATAACCGTCTTTTTGATTCTCTGGAATATTATGAATATGTAAGACAGGCACTGGTGGATAATCCTGATGTGGACGGTGTATTTGCCAGTTCAGATGTTATTGGTGCCTATGTACTGCAGGCATGCGCAGATCTGGGAATCAAGGTTCCGGAGCAACTGAAGATCGTAGGTTTTGATGATGTGAATATTGCCCAGTTTACAAGTCCGGGACTTACGACAATTCATCAGCCTGTGGAACAGATGGCAGAATTGGCAGTAGCAGCTATTGCGCAGATTGATGAGGGGAAAGTTGTACCTACTAAGACAGTATTTCCGGTTACACTGGTTGAGCGAGGGACGACTTGAACGCAGATAAGCATTTCCCCGCTTCAAGTGCGCGGAGCACTAAGCGGCGAGTGAGGGGGGATGCTTCTGTCAGTGGGAGCCTTCAGCTCCCACTGACAGATCGCGAAGCGACTGCGTTCATGAGCAAACAGCGAAGCGGATTGCGAATGTCCGCTTTACTGAATTGTTAATATTTTTTTATCTTCGAAAAATTTTCCAGTCAGTTGTCATATTGTGTATTCTGGGGTGTTTTTGAAACATTTCAGAATACAATATGACAGCTGATTTTTTGTATAGCAGGAAATTACTCTGTAATATTTCTGCTATACAAAAAAACGCTTCGCGCGGAATTGATCAGATGCATAAGGAATATGACATGCGGTTGTGATAAAAAATGAAGCAATTTTCGTAAAAAACAAGAAAAATAAAATAAATGAACTACAGACACGAAAAAAGCATGTAAAAGTGCACAAAACATAAAGAGCTAAATAGTATAAATGTAACAAAGTGATGTGAAATGGACAAAAATATATGACAACCGCTTGACATATTTGAGACGCAATGCTATCATACAACCATAAAGAAAACGTCCGAACAAGAACGTAAAAAACAGGAGGAAGCAAAAATGAAAAAACGTATTTCAATGGCAATTGCAGTTGCAACTGCAGCAGCAACAATGGCAAGTGTATCTGTACCGGTTATGGCAGACGATGTGAACATCACAATTTTTAACTCCAAGATGGAGGTTCAGAGCCAGTTCGAAGAATTAGCTGCTCAGTATGCAGAAGAGACCGGCGTTGGCGTAGAGGTTTATTACAATAGTGATACAGTATCTGCTCATCTGGCTACCAGATATTCTGCGAATGATCCATATACAATCGCTATGGTAGACCCGAAAGATATCTATTCACTTGCAGCAGACCATGCAATTGATTTAAGCGATCAGAGCTGGGTTAATGAGACTGATTACGCAATCGGAGTTGACGGACAGATCAATGGTTTCCCGACCTGCCTTGAAGCACGCGGTGTTATTTACAATGCAGATGCAATCGAAGCAATCACAGGCGAGACCTTCAATCCGGATGATTACAAGACACTTGATTCTTTTAAAGAGCTTCTTGAGAAACTGAAAGAAGGTGGAATGGAAACACCTACCGGTATCATGAAAGAGGACTGGTCCCTTGCAGCTCACTTCCTTGCTGAGGTTTACGAGCAGCAGCCAGATGTAGAAGCATTTGTTTCCTCTCTTTATGAAGGAACAGCAGACCTTGCAAACAATGAGAAATTCAATTCTCTTATGGACTTCTTCGATGTAATGATGGAGAATAACTACGCAAAAGATTCTGCAATCGCTGCAGAGCGTGAGACAACCGAGATGATGCTTGCTGAAGGACAGATCGCATTCATGTTCGGAGGAAACTGGGACTGGTCTGTAATCAATGCATATGATTATACAGAGAATATGGGAATGATGCCGGTACCGCAGAACACAGATGACGGATCCAATGAGAAGCTTGTTGGTGGAGGTTCCAAATTCATGATGATCGATTCCTCTGATGCAACAAGTGATGAGCAGCGTCAGGCAGCTAAGGACTTCCTTACATGGCTTGCTGATTCCGATGAAGGACAGAGCTTCATTGCTGAGACATGTGCACTTGTACCTGCATTCTCTAACAATGAAAAAGAAGTATCCGATCCACTTGGAAAATCTGTTAAGAAATATGCAGATGAAGGCTCTCTGATTGATAACTACAATTACCTTCCGGATGATCATCTTTCCATTTGTGGTGCAACCTTCCAGAAATATCTCGCAGGACAGATTGACAGAGCTGAGTTTGCAGCAGAGATTGAAGACTACTGGAAGAACACAACTCCTGTAGAGCACTAAGAATTATCCTTTGGTAACAACTTATTAATTTAACAAACATACTGTAGTTTTATAGAAATTTGCCACCCCTCAAGAGGCTGCACGCCTGTGCCATGCGGCGTGCGGCCTCTTTCCCTCACAAAAAGAAAAGTACTGGATTATAGATTTTCGGAGGCAGCGGGAAAAGGGTGGAGACAAAAAAGAAAAGGGAAAGGGGATCGTGATTATGGAACAAAACACCATGAAATATAAAGTAAAACAGTACTTGATGTTCGCTGGCGTTTCCACTGTCCTGTTTAGTGCAGTTGTAATCCTTCCATTTATCTACGGATTATATCTTACATTTACAAGCTGGGACGGTGTTTCAAAAGACAAACCATTTGTTGGACTGGCAAACTACATTGCTACATTCCAGGATGCAGCTTACTGGCAGGCACTTGGACGTACCTTGATTTATTCTGTTATCGCTGTAATTTTGGTAAACGTGGTAGCATTTTTCCTTGCATACCTTCTTACCAGCGGAATTAAAGGTCAGAACTTCTTCCGTGCAGGCTTCTTTGTTCCGAACCTGATCGGTGGTATCGTACTTGGTTATGTATGGAAATTCGTATTTAACCGTGCATTTGTATCACTTGGAAAATCTCTTTCTGTAGGTGCTCTTTCCACCTCCTGGCTGGCAACCACCAACGGTGCAATGGCATGTCTGATCATCGTATCTGTGTGGCAGTACGCAGGATATATGATGCTGATCTATGTAGCCGGATTTATGAGCGTATCCAAGAGCCTTATGGAAGCAGCCCAGATCGACGGCTGCACCAAGACACAGGCAACCATTAACGTAACGATCCCACTTATGAGATCTTCTTTTGTACAGTGTCTTTTCTTAACGATCACAAGATGCTTTATGGTATATGATGTAAACCTTTCCCTGACAAAAGGTGAGCCATTTAACTCTTCTGTAATGGCAGCTATGCACGTATACAATCAGGCATTTACTTACAAAAATTACGGTACCGGCCAGGCAGAGGCATTAATTCTGTTTGTTGTCTGCGCAATCGTAGGAGTTACTCAGGTTTACATTGGTAAGAAAGGGGAGGTGGCAGCATGATGGATGAAAACAAAAAAGCAGCTCAGAAGAAAAAAGTCAGCCATTTTATTACAATAGCAGTGCTGGTTATCCTGTTTCTGGCATTTATCTTCCCGTTTATCATGGTAATTTTCAATGCGTTTAAGACAAAAGGTGATATCACGGCAGATCCGCTGGCACTGGTTGGCTCTCACGGCTTTATTCTGACTAACTTTACAGATGCCATGAAAAAGATGAACTTTGCAACATCTTTTACAAACTCTCTTTTGATTACTACAGTTTCTACGATCCTTACAATTATGCTTTCTGCAATGACAGCGTTTGTAATTGTTCGTAATAAATGGAAAGCATGCGGTATTCTGTTTTCCCTGATGATTGCATCTATGGTTATTCCGTTCCAGGTACTTATGATCCCGCTGGTTTCTCTTTACGGTGGTATCTTTGGAGTACTGAACAGCCGTATTACTCTGATCCTTATGCATGTGGGATTTTCCCTTTCCATGGCAACATTCATGTTCCACGGTGCAATTCACACCAGCGTTCCGATGGAACTGGAAGAAGCAGCATTTATTGATGGATGTACCAGATGGCAGACATACTGGAAAATTGTATTTCCGCTTCTGAAACCAACCATCGCAACAGTTGCGATTATTGATGCAATGGCATTCTGGAATGATTACCTTCTTCCAAGCCTTGTTCTCGGACGTAAAGAACTGTATACTCTTCCGATTGCAACACAGGCATTCTATGGTACTTATTCAACAGACCTCGGACTGGTAATGGCCGCCCTCCTTCTGGCTATGCTCCCGATCCTGGTTCTGTATCTGTTCCTGCAGCGTTACATCGTTGAAGGTGTTACCTCCGGAGCAGTAAAAGGCTAAAACCAAAATGGGGTCCAAAGATAGTGATATTTTTGGGCTCCATAAGTGCTATCTTGAAATGTGTTTTGAATAATAAATAACAACAGGAGATATGATTATGATAAGTCAGACTTTAAGAGATGCCAGAAGATACGAAGATGCAATGGCTCAGAATATTACACCTTTGGAGAGACCGGAATTTCATTTATCTCCAAAAGTTGGATGGATGAATGACCCCAATGGTTTTTCTTATTACAAAGACAAATTTCATTTATTTTACCAGTATTATCCATATGATTCCCAGTGGGGACCAATGCACTGGGGACATGCGGTAAGTGATGACCTTCTTCACTGGGAATACCTTCCGGCAGCCATTGCCCCGGACATGCCATATGATTATGTGGGATGTTTTTCAGGAAGTGCCATTACGCTTCCAGATGGAAAACAGCTTTTCATGTACACCAGTGTGCGAAAAGAAGCACAGCCGGATGGAGGTGTCCGCGACATACAGACACAAAGCCTTGCAGTTGGTGATGGAATGGACTATGAAAAGGATGTACGCAATCCGATTCTTACGGCAGAAGACATGCCGGAAAACAGCAGTCCCTTTGATTTCCGTGATCCGAAAATGTGGAAATGCGAGGATGGCACTTACCGCTGCGTGATCGTAAATGACAGAGCGGACGGAACAGGCGGCCGTATTCTTCTGTATAGAAGTGAGGATGGGTTTAACTGGGAGTTTGAATCCGTAATGCTTTCTAATGATGGCAGATTCGGAAAAATGTGGGAGTGCCCGGATTTCTTTACCCTGGATGGAAAAGACGTAGTACTCGTAAGCCCTCAGGATATGCTTCCAAAAGACTTTGAGTACCACAATGGTGACGGAACTCTTTGCCTGATTGGTAAATTTGATGAGGAGACCAAAACCTTTATCCCGGAAAAAGACCAGGCAGTGGACTATGGTATTGACTATTATGCAATGCAGACAGTGGAAGCACCAGACGGAAGAAGAATTATGATCGGCTGGATGCAGAACTGGGACACATGCGCGAATAACAGAATTCCGAAGGGGAAATGGTTTGGACAGATGAGCCTTCCGAGAGAGCTTTCCATTAAAGACGGCCGCCTGATCCAGAAACCGATTTGGGAAATTGAGAATCTTCGCACAAATAAGACAGAATATAAGAATGTTGCTTTTGAGGATGTAATTCGTCTGGATGGCGTAGATGGAAGATGTGTGGATATGGAAATCACCCTTCGCCCGGCAGATGCGCAGAATATCTATAAGAAGTTTGCAGTGCGTTTTGCCCAGAATGATACGTACCATACAGCAGTAAGCTTCCGCCCTTATGAATCCGTATTGAAAATTGACCGTAAGTTCTCCGGTTCCAGACGCGCAATTATCCATCAGAGAAGAAGCCTTGTGAATAGTGAAAATGGAGAAATTAAGCTTCGGCTGATCCTGGATCGCTTTAGTGCTGAGATTTTTGTAAATGATGGAGAACATGTGATGACTGCAACGATTTATACAGATCTGGAGGCAGATGGAATTTCCTTCTTTGCAGATGGCAAAGTGGAGATGGATGTTACAAAGTACGAGCTGAAGTTTTGAGAATTGCCAGTAGATACGAGGAGGATATAAAGTGAAGCAAAGAGAGAAAACAGATAAGATCTTTCAGGATCGTATGGCAAAGAAAACAGATGAATTACGCTGGCTGTACATGGAGCTTTATGGAAATGATTCCATGTTTTTCGAGTTATGCGATCAGCTGCACCGCTTCTATGAAGAACGAAGCAGCACATTGAAGGCACTGGATCAAAAGCGTGAAGCAGATCCGGGCTGGTATAAGAAAAATGACATGCTTGGCATGATGTTTTACATAGACAATTTTGCAGGAAACATGAAAGGTGTGGAAAGCAAGCTTGACTATCTGGAAAAAAACAACGTAAATTACATTCATCTGATGCCGTTTCTGGATACGCCGAAAGGCCGTTCTGATGGCGGTTATGCAGTGGCTGATTTCCGTAAAGTACAGGAAAATCTGGGAACGATGGATGATCTGGAGGCACTTGCCGGTGCCTGCCACAAAAAAGGCATCAGCCTGTGTATGGATTTTGTTATGAACCATACTTCGGAAGACCATGAATGGGCAAAAAAAGCCCGCCAGGGCGACGGGGAATATATGAGCCGTTATTTCTTCTACGACAATTCGTATATTCCATCCCTCTATGAGAAAACAGTGCCTCAGGTATTTCCGACCACAGCTCCGGGTAACTTTACCTGGCTGCCGGAAATCGGGCATTATGTAATGACCACCTTTTACCCCTATCAGTGGGATCTGAACTATGGAAATCCTCGGGTTTTCAATGAGATGATGTATAATTTCCTTTTCCTTGCAAACAAGGGAATTGATGTAATCCGAATTGATGCAGTTCCCTATATCTGGAAAGAGCTGAACACACCATGCCGGAATCTTCCGCAGGTACACACCATTGTGCGTATGATGCGCCTGATCAGCGAGATTGTATGCCCGGGAGTGATTCTTCTTGGAGAAGTAGTTATGGAGCCTGAAAAGGTTGTGCCATACTTTGGAACTGTAGAAAAACCGGAATGCCATATGCTTTACAATGTAACTACAATGGCAACTACATGGCATACCGTTGCCACCAGGGACGTGCGTCTTCTGAAAAAACAGCTTGATATTGTAAATGGTCTGCCGAAGGATTACGTATTCCTGAATTATCTGCGCTGCCACGATGATATTGGCTGGGGACTGGACTATGCCACACTTCAGCAGGAAGGCATTGAAGAACGTTCTCATAAGAAATATCTCAATGACTATTTCCAGGGCTTTGCAGGGGAGAGCAACAGCCGCGGAGTGCTTTACAATGAGGATCCGGTAACTGGAGATGCAAGATTCTGCGGAACCACCGCTTCCATGTGCGGTATTGAGAAGGCGGGATTTGAGAAAAACAAAGCGGCAATGGAAAAAGCAATCCAGCTGGATGTTATGCTTCATGCCTATATGTTCATGCAGTCAGGAATTCCTGTGATCTACAGTGGAGATGAAATCGGACAGGTAAATGATTATTCATACAAAAATGATCCGGACAAAGCACCGGATTCCCGATACATTCACAGAGGGGCTATGAATTGGGATCGCGCAGCCATGAGCGGCAACGCCAGAACTGTGGAGGGTAAATTGAACAAACGTCTGCTCCAGCTGGAAAAAATCCGCAAAACAGAGAAGGCATTTATGACAAATGCGGATACCTGGACTGTGGATACATGGGATAACAGTATTCTCTGCATTGGCCGTTATTATGAAGGAGAGAAAATTTACGGCCTGTTTAACTTCAGTGAATATGATAAGACCGCATGGATTAATGAACGTGATGGAATTTATAAGGATCTGATCACTGGACAGGAGATGGAGGCTGCAGGTGTAAATGTGCCTGCATATGGCTTCTTCTGGCTGAAAAAAATTAACTGATGAAGAAACACCCGGGAACAGAGGATTGTCTCTGTACTCCCGGGTGTTTTTTGTGAACAAAGTTCACAGAAAACATGAGGATTAAGTTTGCGCAGCAAATGCTACTTCTTGTGCTTGTCACAAGAAGGTTCGTCTTTCTGTGCATCGCGAAGCGTGTTACTGGTCGGTGTGAACAGTAAATCATAAACAGTAACAATCTCCACTGGTATATGGTTGACATTGCTTCATAGGACTGTTAAATTATATTTACATATCTTAATATTTTTGAACGGCTTGCTGACAAGAAAGGATAACCATATGATAAAGCGAGACTTAAAAGACAATTTTCAGATATCCATCAGCGGCCAGGACACCTGGTATGACATGAATGTGCCCGGCTCCGCCATGGAGACTTTTTGCAAAGAAGGAATTCTTCCGGATCCATATTATGGAATGAATGAGTACAAATGGACAGAATTCTGGAAAAATGATTTTGACATCAGAAGCGCTTTTTCTGTAAGCGCAGAAGAGATTGCCAGTGAGGAGATTCTTCTTACCTTTTACGGAATTGATACTGTGGCAGATGTCTTTTTAAATGGAAAGAAGCTTGGACATACTGAGAATATGCACCGCACCTGGGTCTACCAGGTGAAAGAGCTGGTAAAAGAAGGCGAGAACCTTCTGGAACTTCATATCGCCTCCCCGGTAAAATTCATTGAGACTTACAAGCCGGAGAAAGGAAGAGAGATTCATTTTACCAACACCGGAACTACCTCTGGAAGCCAGTACATTCGTAAAGCACACTCCATGTTCGGCTGGGATTGGGGCCCAAAGCTTCCAGATGCGGGACTTTTCCGCGGTGTGGAGCTCTGCTGCTTTGATACTGCAAGACTGGGCGAATCCCTGATCCGCCAGGAGCATATGGATGGAGCCGTGACACTTCATATTGGAAGTGAAATTGAGAAAGCAGATGGACAGGTTGTAAAAGCTGGAAATACTGCTATGCAGTCAAATGGAAATTCTGCAGCACAGCCAGAATCTGGCGGCAGCGCACAGCCCGGAGTCAGCGGCTTACAGCTTTTCTACGAACTCCGTGATCCATCCAGTGCTCTCATCTACACTGGCACCGACTCTGATATAAACGTAACAAACCCTGCTTTGTGGTGGCCAAACGGCTACGGCAAACAGCCTTTATACACCCTGACGATCCAGCTGAAAGCCGGCGAGACCGTTCTTGATACCAGGGAGTACCGCATCGGTCTCCGCACCGTCACGGTATCCCGTGAGGATGACCAGTGGGGCCAGGAATTTGCTATCATGGTAAACGGCGTAAAGATTTTTGCCCGAGGTGCAGATTATATTCCGGATGACTGCTTCTACCCAAGAATTACCAGAGAAATCCTGGAGCGCGATGTAAATGCCTGCGTATTTGCAAACTTTAACTGTCTTCGCGTATGGGGCGGCGGATATTACCCGTCCGACGAATTCTACGATCTCTGCGATGAATACGGAATTCTCCTTTGGGAAGATCTGATGTACGCCTGCAACATTTACGACGTAACACCGGAGTTTGCAGAGAATATTGCAATTGAAGCAAAAGACAATATCCTCCGTTTCCGCAATCATGCCTGCCTTGGCCTGATCTGTGGAAACAATGAGCTGGAATGTGCATGGACAGACTGGAAGGATGTCCAGGGACATGCACCGTCTCTTAAGAGAGACTACCTGTATCAGTTCGAATTCCTCCTTGCAGATGTGGTAAAAGAAAATGCACCAGATGCATTCTACTGGCCGTCTTCCCCGTCATCAGGAGGAAGCTTTGATAATCCATGTGATGAGAACCGCGGCGATTGCCATTACTGGGATGTATGGCATGGTCAGAAACCATTCAGTGAGTACATGAAGCACTATTTCCGTTTCTGCTCCGAGTTCGGCTTCCAGTCTCTTCCATCTATCAAGACAGTAGAGACCTTTACCGGGGAGAAAGACCGCAACCTTTTCTCCAGAGTTATGGAGAGCCATCAGAAAAATCCGGCGGCAAACGGTAAGATTCTATATTATTTATCTGAGACCTTCCGTTATCCGAAAGACCTGGAAAGCCTGATCTTTCTAAGCCAGATTCTTCAGGGATACGCCATGAAGGAAGCAACGGAGCATTGGAGAAGAAACCGCGGCAGATGTATGGGAAGTATTTACTGGCAGTTCAATGATAACTGGCCGGTTGCGTCCTGGTCCAGTATGGACTATTACGGAAGATACAAGGCCCTCCATTATATGGCAAAAGGCTTCTGCGACAATGTGGCAGGAAGCATTGAGAAAAAAGAGACTCACATAGGCTTCTGGATTTCAAACGAGACACTTGACCCGGTAACGGTAAAAGCGAAAATCGCGGTGAAAACACTGGACTTCCAGGTGATCGAGGAGCAGGAAGTATCCAAAGAAGTACCTGCACTCAGTGCGGAATGCCTGTTTGAGAAAGAATACAAGGAATTGATCGCAGGTCGTGATGACAGCGTATTCTTTGTTGTCGAATATGAGTATGAACAGAACGGACAGAAGGTTTCCAAGAAAGAATTCGAGACATTTGTTCCAGTCAAATATCTGGAACTGAAAGATCCTGCATTTAAGGTAACTGAGAATGCAGACGGAAGCGTTTCCATTCAGACAGATACTTTTGTTCCGTATTGCATGCTGGAGGGAATCAGCGCGGATACCATCTGGAACGAGAATGTGGTTGCATTTACAGACAAGGAAGCAGTCACACTTGTGCCGGTAGAAAACCAGAAGATTTCCAGAGACGGCGTTCGGATTTACGATATTTATCATACATATCATTAATAAAATGATATGAGTGTCAAAAGGTCTTTTGACACTCATTTGATACCCGGATTGCTACGCAGCTACGCTGCTCCCGCAATCCTCCAAATATTCGAAATCCGCAACAAAACGTCAGATACGTAATTTTTGCTGGTAGACAGAGGTTTGTAGAATTAAGCAAAAGTAAAAATAGAGCGATCACATAAAATGTTACGATACATAGATCAACCAATCAGGAGAATCGAAACACGCATTTAAAAAATTCTCCCCTACATAATAGAGAAAGGAATTACACCATGGGATTTAAGAAAGATTTTATCTGGGGCGGTGCAACCGCTTCCTATCAGGTAGAAGGCGCAGCTTATGAGGACGGAAAAGGTCTGAACATCTGGGATATTTTCTGCAAAGACGGCGGACACATTTATGAGAACCAGACGGGTGATGCAGCCTGCGACCAGTATCACCGCTACAAAGAAGACGTTCAGATCATGAAAGAAATGGGCATGAAAGCATACCGCTTTTCTCTTTCCTGGGCGCGCATCATGCCGGAAGGCACAGGCACAGTCAATGAAAAAGGTCTGAAATACTACGACAACCTGATCAATGAACTTCTGGACAACGGAATTGAGCCATTTGTTACCTTATATCACTGGGATCTTCCATACGCACTTCATTTACAGGGCGGCTGGATGAATCCAAATTCTCCATCCTGGTTTTACGAGTATGCAAAAGTAGTGGCAGAGCATTTCTCAGACAGAGTAAAGAATTTCTTCACCATCAATGAGCCGCAGTGCATAGTTGGCCTTGGATATCAGACCGGTGAGCATGCACCAGGCCTGAAGGTTGGCCCATCCGATTATTTCCGTATCTGGCACAACGTACTGAAAGCCCATGGACGTGCAGTAGAAGCGCTTCGTGAGTTCAGCAAACAGCCTGTAAAGATCAGTATGGCACCATGTGGAGCCCTTTATGTTCCGGAAACAAACAAGCCGGAAGATATTGAAGCCGCAAGAAAAGCAAACTTCAGTCTCCCGGAGAACTCCATCGGAGCCTGCAGCTGGGACGTTGCTCTTTGCTGTGATCCGGTTTATCTGGGACAGTATCCAGAGGATATTCTGAAAGAATTTGGACAGTTTTTCCCGAAAGTAACAGATGCCGATATGAAGCTGATTTCACAGCCACTTGATTTTTTTGGACAGAACATTTACAATGCCGTAACTGTTCGTGCCGGTGAGGATGGAAAAGCAGTCCGCGCAGCACGTTACGATGGTTTTCCACAGACTGCAATTGGCTGGCCGGTAACTCCGGAGGTTCTGTACTGGGCGCCAAAATTTATGCAGGAGCGTTATAAGAAGCCGTTTATGATCACAGAGAATGGCATGGCTTCCCATGATTGGGTAGGTGTGGACGGAAAGGTTCACGACCAGGCCCGTGTAGATTTTATGGCTCGTTATCTTGGCGCTTACAAGCGCGCAGCTGAGGACGGTGTGGATCTGGCAGGATATTTCGCATGGTCCGTAATGGACAATTTCGAGTGGGTATACGGATATTCCCAGAGATTCGGACTTGTTTATACAGACTACAATACACAGAAGCGGACCTGGAAGGATTCCGCATATTTCTACAAAAATATTATCGAAACAAACGGAGAAAATCTGTAATTCAGGAGGTTGACCATGGCAAATCAGAGGGGCAGAAAGAAAAGTATAGCAGCAGTTTTTACTGGTTGAAAAAGCAGTAGAAAACGTATATAGAAACAACTAAAAACCTTAAGTGTTTGAGAGGATACACATATGTTTGAGAATAATCTGTGGAATATAGAACCAGTTGGCAGACCGGAGAACACCATCCAGGGTGATAAATACCGCTTTACCCTGCTGACTCCCTGTCTGATCCGAATGGAATACAGGGAAGACGGCAAATTCGAAGACCGTCCTACCCAGGTTGTGTGGAACCGTAAATTTGATCCGGTAGACTTCCGTGTGGAAAAGAAAGGGGAAGGCTTCGAGCTTTTTACCAGTAGAATGCATGTTACTTACGCTGGCGGACCTTTTACCAAAAACAGTCTGAACTTAAACGCAGTAGGCGGTCAGAACGCCTTTGGTGCAGTATGGTATTATGGGGAAAAAGGCGACAATCTTGGCGGAACCGCAAGAACCTTGGATGGGGTAGATGGGGAATGCCAGCTTCAGGAGGGAATTATGTCCAGAAGCGGCTGTTCTCAGATTGATGACAGCCATTCTCTGGTTCTGGATGAAAACGGCTGGACTCAGGTGCGCACAGGAGATGGGGTGGACATTTATGTTTTCGCTTATGGAAATGATTACAAAGAAGCTTTGAATGATTTTTACCGTCTCACCGGCAAAACTCCTATGCTCCCAAGATATGCCCTTGGAAACTGGTGGAGCCGTTATTACGCTTACACAGAAGACAGCTACAAGGCACTTGTAACCCGCTTTGAGAAAGAGAAGATCCCATTTTCTGTTGGTGTTCTGGACATGGACTGGCATCTGGTAGAGGAAGTGGATCCAAAATATGGCAGCGGCTGGACCGGATATACCTGGAACAAAAAGTACTATCCGGATCCGGAGCGTTTTATGAACTGGCTTCATGACCATGGAATGAAAATCTCTGTAAACCTTCATCCGGCTGGTGGAATCCGCGCCTTCGAGGAAGCATATCCGGCTATGGCGAAGGAGCTGGGAGATGTAGATACCGAACACGAAGCTCCCATCGATTTTGACATCACAAGCCGCAAATTCCTGGAAGCATATTTTAAATGTGTACTTCATCCAGAGGAAAACAAAGGCGTTGATTTCTGGTGGATTGACTGGCAGCAGGGCAATATCACGAAGGTCCCCGGTCTGGATCCTCTGTGGATGCTGAACCACTATCATTACCTGGACAATGCCCGCGATGGAAAACGTCCTCTTACTTTTTCCAGATATGCAGGACCTGGTTCACACAGATATCCAGTAGGCTTCTCCGGTGATAGTATCGTAACCTGGGAGTCCCTGAATTTCCAGCCTTATTTTACCAGCACAGCTTCCAATATTGGATATGGCTGGTGGAGTCACGATATCGGCGGACATATGTTTGGCTATCGTGACAATGAGTTGGCACTTCGCTGGGTACAGCTTGGCGTATTTTCCCCAATTAACCGTCTGCACAGCAGCAAGAATGAGTTTATGGGAAAAGAACCGTGGCAGTTCCCTATGGAGATCGGTGAGGTCATGAAGGAGTTCTTAAGACTCCGTCACCAGATGCTTCCGTATCTGTATACCATGAACCACAGAGCATATAAAGAGAACACGCCTCTGATCCTGCCAATGTACTACACATATCCGGCAGAGCAGGTGGCTTACACAGTGAAGAATGAATATGAGTATGGAACCGCATTTATTGTAGCACCTGTTACGGAGAAATCTGTCCAGGGCGTTGGAAGAGCCAGGACTCATGTATGGCTGCCAGAGGGTACTTACATTGATTTCTTCACAGGTCTGGTATATTCCGGCGACAGAGAGATGGATATGTACCGTGACCTTCATTCCATACCGGTTCTGGCAAAAGCAGGTGCCATTGTGCCGATGACTGAGGAAATATTTGGACAGGAAGCAGACAGAAATCCGGAAACTATGACCATCCGTGTATACGGCGGTGCAGACGGCAGCTTCCAGCTTTACGAAGACGACAACGAGTCCAACGCTTACCTGAAAGACGAGTGCGTTCTCACAGACATGGATCTGAAGTGGAGTACTGGCCGCTTCGTCATCCAAAAGGCAGCAGGCAGGCTGGAACTGATCCCGCAGAAGAGAACCTGGACTGTAGAGTTCTGGGGTGTGAAGGACACTGAGGTTACCGTCGAAGTGGAAGGTACAGTGGTAGAAGCTTCTAAAGAGTATGATGAAGCACTTGGCTGCCTGAAGGTAAGTGTTCCGGAAGCTTCTGTAACATCTGAAATCATCATTACTCTGGGAATTCCGGCGCTGCGTGAGAATGATGTGAAAGCTCAGGTATTTAACCTTCTCAACCAGGCTGAAATCCCATACATGGAGAAAGTAGCTATCATGGAAATCCTGGACAAGAAGATTTCCAATGCCGCCAAACTCACCCAGCTTACCGCAATGCATCCGGAAGAAGGAATTGTGGGAGCAGTGGGAGAGATTTTGACTGCGATAGAGTAATATATAGAACATTAAAGACAGTAAAAAGCCCGGGAGTATTTGCTCCCGGGTGTTTTAATAAGCTGTTATTTAAGGGGAAAACAGTCAGTATACAGCATTGAAGTATTTTTCAATCTGTTGAGCATTTAAAATCAGCAGTAAATTTCAGGCGGAATCTGTGCAAAGGGAATCACATCGGGCTGCCTGTCAGGGTGATCTGCGATGATCTTCTCCATCCAGACCATATTGTACCAACGCCCGAACTTGTAAGCACATTTGTGAAATTCCCCTACCATGGAATACCCCAGATGCTGATGAAACTGAATGCTGTTATGGTTCAGATATTCGTCATCCACTACAGGACTGGCGATGCAGGCATTCAGATTGGTCATATTCTGGGCGGCAAGCGCTTTTTCCAGAGAAGCGTAAAGCGCCTTGCCGATTCCGGATTTCCTTTCGGATTCTCTTACATAGATGGAAGTTTCCACAGACCAGGCATAGGCAGCCCGGGCGTGGAGCGGTCCTGCGTAGGCGTAGCCTGCGATTTCGGTACATGCACTGCAGTCCGCTTCATCCTTGATGCCTGGTGCGGAGCTGTTTATTCCCCGTTCGGCTACAAGATAAGGATAATGCTGTAGTGTGTGTGCAATTCGCTTCCGGAATTCTTCTACAGAGGGAACTTTATATTCGAAGGTAATTGCAGTGTGCTTTACATAAGGTGCATAAATGGAAAGGAGCGCCTCTGCATCCTCTGGGGCTGCCGGGCGGATAGTAACTGGTAATGACATGGCAGGATTCCTCCTTTGTAGTTGCAAACGAAAATTTTAGCTGTATTATAGCACATATGATGAAGTGCAGTCTTATTTTCGTAAATTTCGTTTTAGAGCATGTTTGAAAAAGGCTTTCTGCAAGATGTGCGTCACAATTTGTGGGAGATTGCGGGAATGATTTTTCAAACACGCTCTAGCAGATTTTCAGCATGTTTTCCAGAGCAAACAGTTTATCAGCAGCAAGTAAATCTTCAAACGCATTCAGGTTCAGATCCGAATGCTCCAGCTCTCTGGAGAAACGGTAACAAATATCTATCTGGTCTTCCAGACAGAACACCCGTCCGTTTTTCAGGTAAGCTCCCATATCCAGCTCATGGATCAGCAGGGTGCAGACCACAGCCATTTTTACCTTGGCGAAAACTTCGCCGTCGTAAACAGCACCGCAGAAATATGTGTAAATCCAATACACAAGCAGCTGCTCTTCCTGAATATTCCAGTCCGGGTAAGCCTTTTCAAAGTCGGCACGGTTCTGAGAGTAAACGGAGGTGGGGGAAACGCCGGAAGCTTCTGCGCTGCCATAAAGCGCCTGCAAATTTTTTTTCAGAAATTCCTGCCAGCCCGGTCTGAGAACCTCCATTCTGGGAACAACCGCCTTCCACATGGTCTTCAGAAGTTCATCTGGCGCAGCCTTTTTATTCATATGCTTCTGCACCTTGGAGGTAAAGGCTTCGCCATATCCGGAGGCTTTATGGCGCTCCCGGATCTCTTCCCATTTGAAAAGCTGGTTCCGGTCTACACAGCGCTGGAAATCACTGGCTGCAGCCAGTATCTTCCACATACGAAGCCGCATGGGAATCTGCCGGTTCTGCAGCACATCAAGAAAGTATTCCCTGGTATCTTCAAGGGCAGTGAAAAGCATATAGTCAAAATCATCATAAAATTCTTCTGGGGAGGGAACCACCGCTGTCTGGAAGGTTACCTTTTCCCTTTTGCCAAGCAAAATCCTGGCTGCCTCCGGACAGGAAAGAGACAGGGAATATTCCCGCAGACCTTCAAATTCTTCGATGTGCCGCGGATATTTCCGACAGGTATCGCAAAGCATTCGTTTTCCAACCTCGCTGTAGATGTCGCAAAGGCTGTCCTCATTTAAAAATGCACACCGCTTCTCATACTGACGGAAAACCTTCTCCTTCCAGTCAATATCATTATGAAGGCGATTCCGGAAAGTACCCTTCACACGCTTATATTTTTTCAGGCTTTTGTCGTCAATGACGATCTGCCAGCCGGCACAGCAGGTGTCGGGACAGGCACCTGCAATACAGGAAAACTCTTTATAATAATCAGGTCTTGTAATCTCCATAAAAAACCTCCTGGTAACAGTGATCAGTATATTTCAAATACAACTATTGTAACGGTATTTCAAAGCTGTGTAAATCCTCTGGACAAAAAAGTTATAGATGGTTGACATTAATGCGGCGGACTGTTAAACTCATATAGGTAAAGGTAGGATCAGAAAGAACTTAGGTAGCTATTGACCAGTCCGCGAACGATAGCTTTCTGATACCTGTACTGCGATAATTAAATCTTGACAGTTCTGTTGAAAATTCCAAAACAAATCAAGAATTTCAGACCGAAGAAAAATTCACATGAAACGACAGAAATATCAGGACATGATAGCACCCATATTATAAAAGCTGTCAGCTTAACAGTAAAACGGAAACTGGCGTGGGGGGGGGTACCTGCACCAGCAAGGGAAATTATAAAATGAGTGAAGTTATAATTAAACAAAAGATTCTTATAGCGGATGATTCAGAAATGAACCGCGAACTTTTAGCTGCAATTCTGGAAGAGGAATATGAGATCATACAGGTGAACGACGGTGTGCAGGCAGTTGACTGCCTTCAGAGGCATGCCGAGGAGATTTCCCTGCTTCTTCTGGATATTGTTATGCCCCACATGGATGGTTTCGAGGTTCTTTCTTATATGAATAAAGAACACTGGATTGATTCTATTCCGGTTGTGATTATTTCGTCAGAAAATTCACCTATTTACATAAAACGTGGGTATGATCTGGGCGCCACTGATTTTATCGGAAAGCCCTTTGATGCAAATATGGTATTACGCCGTTCGGCCAATGCCATACTTCTGGGAGCCAAGCAGCGCCGGATGACCAGTATTGTTTCCAATCAGATTTACGAGAGAGAAAAAAGCAGCAAGCTGATGATCAATATCCTCTCTCATATAGTGGAGTTCCGCAATGGGGAGAGCGGACTTCATGTGCTGCACATTCAGACAATCACAGAAATGCTGCTTCGCCAGTTGGTTCAGAAGGAAAATAACAGATATGCCCTGAGCAAGGAACAGATCCGGATGATTACCACAGCCTCAGCGCTTCATGACATTGGCAAGATCAGTATTCCGGATGAAATCCTGAATAAGCCAGGCAGACTTACAGCCGAAGAATTTGCAGTAATAAAGGGACATTCCATGGCAGGTGCCAATATGCTGTCAGAACTGCCTCTTGACCAGAAGGAGGAGCCTCTTGTCAAGACTGCATACGAGATCTGCCGCTGGCATCATGAACGCTACGATGGAGGCGGATATCCGGATGGATTAAAAGGGGAAGAAATCCCTGTTTCAGCACAGGTTGTGGCGTTAGCTGACGTGTATGACGCATTGACCAGTGAGAGATGCTATAAAGATGCTTATTCTCATGAAAAAGCCATCGAGATGATACTGGCGGGACAGTGTGGTGCATTTAATCCACTGATGCTGGAGTGCCTTCTGGATATTTCTTCTTCCCTGAAGAAAAAAATGGGCTATAAATCCAAGGAAAGGTATGAACAGACAGACCTTTCTGATATTGCCAGCAGATTTCACGATTTTGAGATGGATTCCTCGGAGAAAATTGTGCAGCAGCTGGAATTTGAGAGAATGCGCCATAATTTCCTGGCAGAGGGCAGCAGAAATATTATTTTTACTTATACCATTTCACCGCCGCTACTCACCTTTAACCAGGCTGGCTGCAAACGAAGCGGGATTACAGAACCTTCATTTTCCCCATTGCAGAGCGGTGTGCTGACGGATCTTGTGGAGGAGCAATCCCTGAAACGGCTTATCCGGAAGATTACCCAGGCTACCAGGGAAATGCCGGATGTGACAAGTAATATTTTTCTCAAAGATGGAAAAGGTCCCTGCCATTACAGATGTGAATGCAGGGTGATCTGGGCAGATGGTGACCAAAAAGGCTATACAGGCGTTGTTGGAAAGCTGACAGATATTACAGATGACTATATGGTTATGGAAACTGTCCGGGAGGAAGGCTTGAAAGTCCTGAAAAAAGACCGTAGTGCAGAATTTTCCAGTTTTTATGACCGGTTTAAGAAATGCGGCTTTTCTACAGATGGAACGGAAGCGTGGCTTCTGCTTCAGTATCTGCAGATTTCCTATGATCTGGTCCGGTATGTAGATCCTACAACGAATAAGGTTATCCATATAGAAAAAGATGGAAAAATGTGGGAGAGTGAAACTACCTGCTCAGACATATGGAATTGTCTGGAAAAATGCAGCAACTGTATTTCCAGGCTCAGCATGCAGACCAGGAAGCGTATGACAAAGCTTGAGGTTGCAGGGGATGATCCATATCAGGTGGTATCCATGTATGTGGAGATTGACGGGAAACCCTGCTGTCTGGAAATGGCTTCCAGGATAGATGGTGATTTTATGCCTGATGGGTATTCCAGGGAGGAGATCTTGTCATCTGTAAGGATTCATAAGGAGAAGATTTATATAGATCCGGTAACCGGAGTTTATAATAAACGCTATTATGTGGAGAAGCTGAGCAAGATGGACAATGTAGCAGCTCTTATGTTTGCAGATATTAAGAACTTTAAAAAAATTAACGAGAATTTCGGACATCAGGCTGGAGATGATGTGCTTCGCCAGGTGGCTGGTGTGCTTCGGGATGCTGCGGCTGGCAAAGGCGATGTGCTCAGATATTCCGGAGATGATTTTGTGACAGTATTTTTTAAGGTTACGGAAGAGGAGCTTTCCGAAATCCAGAAGGAAATGTGCAGAAGAGTAGAGGCTCTGAGGTTTCCGGAGCTGCCTGGAGTGCAGCTGAAGCTTGTTACTGCCGGTACCAGTATACCGGGCAGGGTAGAGGAAATGCTGGAGCAGGTAAGAATATAAAAAGAAAGTCCCGGCGGGCAAAACCGCTCGGGACTTTTGTTATTTCCTAAGTGCGTTTGATTTTCCAAACAGGCTCTGGAATGCAATATTTACAGAATATCTCTTCTCTTAATGTATCCAGGAAGTGCCGGATCTGAGACAACCTCCTTCACATGAAGGATTTTGACCATCTTGTCTACTACCTGGTTCTCTACATGTACGCCCTCACCAATTTCAGCACCGGAAAGAACTACACTGTTTTTGATCACGGCATTCTTGTGAATAATGCAGCCACGGCCGAGAATGGAATTCTCAATGGTTCCCTCCACCTGACAGCCGTTGGAAACGACAGAGTTGCGGATCTGGGCGGTTTCATAATAGTGAGTCGGACAGGAATCATTGGTACGGGTATAAATTGGCCATTCCGGATCGAAAAGTGTCTGTGCAGCCTTGATATCGATCAGATCCATATTGGCGTTGTAATAGCTCTGGAAATCTGTGATGGAAGCGAAGAAGCCGCGGTGGGAAACTCCTCTTACATCCAGCTCATTATGCAGCTCATTGATAATGTCTGCAAGAGTAAAGGCTGAAGAAATTGCCTTTGCCTTGCGGATCAGCTCGATAAACAGATCCTTCTTCATAATGTAAGTGTCCATGAAAATATTGCGGTTCTTGGCATTTCCGTGGTTTGGCTCAATGGAGAGCACACCCTTCTGCTTGTTCAGATTCAGGATATTACAGTTCAGATAAGCATCCTTCGCATTGTCTACTGCGTGATAAAGCAAGGTAATGTCAGCCTCAGACTGGATATGCTGCTCGATCAGCTTGGAAAAATCAGCAGTATAAACCATGTAATCTGGTGTGATTACCACATATGGATGATGCATTTCTTCGATGCATTCCATATTTTCGTAATAGGAAGCAATATCGGTGTTATAGATATTGTTTCTCTGGTCGCTGTCAGTGAAAAGAACCTGCAGCCGTCCGCTCTTTGAGTTAATGTTATAATGACGTCCGGTGCCGATATGAGAAACCAGAGTTCTTGGTTTCTCTTTCACGTAGACCTGAATGCGGTCAATGCCGCTGTTGCTCAGGTTGGAAATCGGGAAGTCGACCATACGGTATCTGCCCAGGAATGAGAAAGCTCCGATTGGACGGTAGTCCTCAAGTCCCTCTACACGGATGTTTCTGGATGATGAGTTTACAATTCCAAATGCTTTATACATATTATTCGGCCCCCTTTACTCGTTTCGCGATCAGCTCGATGTGCTCACTGTCAGCACTTCCTGCAAGAGCACCCTTGCCGATGTTTACGCCATTGGCAACAAGGGCACGTATTACGACAGCACCATCCTCTACAATAGCACCTGGCATAAGTACACTGTCAATTACCTTTGCACCTGGTCTCACCCTGGCTCCGGTAAAGACTACGGAATTGGTAACCTCGCCTTCAATTACACAGCCCTGGGTTATGTAAGCGTTCTGGATCCTGGCCTCTGTGCCAATATACTGCGGAAGTGCGGTTACATCTTCGGTGTAAATTTTCCAGGTAAGGTCGCTTAAATCCAGCTCATTATCCGGGCTGAGAAGATCCATATTTGCTTCCCAGAGAGAATCTATGGTTCCAACATCCTTCCAGTAGCCCTTGAAGCGGTAAGCGAAAAGACGTTTCTCATCGCCAAGAAGAGTAGGGATGATGTCCTTGCCAAAGTCATGGTTGGAATCCGGGTTCTTCATATCTGCAAGAAGCAGCTTGCGAAGAAGCTTCCAGTTAAAAATATAGATACCCATAGAGGCAAGATTGCTCTCAGGTACCGGCGGCTTCTCAACAAACTCGGTGATACGGTCTGTCTCGCCGTCCGTGTTCATAATACCGAAACGGCTGGCTTCCTTAAGAGGAACCTCGATAACGGCGATGGTAGCATCGGCCTGTCTCTCTTTATGGAAGGCAAGCATCTTGTCATAATTCATTTTATAAATGTGGTCACCGGAAAGTACCAGAAGGTATTCCGGATCATACTGATCTATAAAATCAATGTTCTGGGAAATCGCGTCGGCTGTTCCGCGATATACGTCGAGTCCGGTGTCTGCTTTCTCACGAGGCGGAAGTACATATACACCGCTGTCCTTGGAATCCAGTCCCCAACGTCCGCCGGCTGCAACATAACTGTTCAGCTCAACTGACTCATACTGTGTCAGTACGCCTACTACATCGATGCCACTGTTGGCACAGTTACTGAGGGGGAAATCAATGATACGGTATTTACCGCCGTAGGAAACTGCCGGTTTAGCCACTTTGTTGGTAAGATCGTGAAGACGGCTGCCACGGCCGCCAGCCAGAATCATTGCTAACATACTGTTCTGTTTCATGGTGAACCCTCACTTTCATTTCTTTAAGGCTGCTGTTCGCGGAACTGTATCTGCAAACAGGAATGCTTTAAGCCATATTATACAATATTTTCAATAAAAATACAATTTTTTTGTGCAAAAATATTGTAAAATCCAGATGAAATTTAGCTAAATATTTACTGGTAATTCTGTAGACTTTTCACAGCTTCGATGTCTTCCGGCTGTACTTTCAGGTTGGAAGTGAAAGTTCTGCCATCTGGTGTGGTGATCTGAACCTCGATCACGGTTCCTTCGGAAATGCCGGCCTGCTGTACGGCGGAAATAAATTGTGGGAATTTCGGGTGACGCCTTGTAAAAGCGCTCCACAGGTTCTTAAGTTCAAGTAATTTCATGGGGTTAATAGCCATTTTTTTATCCTTCCTATCAGGCGCCAGAGTGTGTTTGGAAAATTGTTCCTGCAAGCTGCATGCCGCACTTTGCAGAAAGTCTTCTTTAATACGCTCCGGGACGATTGAAACGGTTCCCTCTATAACCGATAAAGTCCAATTCTTTACTGCTTTAATTTGCAGATGTGCGCTTGATGTCTAAAGTATACCAGAAAAAAATCTGCACTGCAATGAAGGGCTCAAATATTCACATATTTAGCGAAAGTTCACAAAAGCGACTTTACATGCTATAGGGAACATTGTTATAATAGACGAAAGCCAAAAGCTGATTTTGGATAAAAAAGAACATAAGAACAGATGACGTGCGATATGAAGGAGAAAAAAATATCAAATTTTTGCAGCAAGAGGTGTGAAGATGGAAGAAAAAAAGAGGTATAATCTTGGAGTCCTCATCGGAGGAGTGCATACCTATTTTCCAAAAGAGCATATCAAGGGGATTTCTGAGGCGGCGGCAGAGCTGGATGTAAATGTCTGTTTTTTTCTGGGAACCCGGACTAAGGACTTTTTCGAAGATGTCCTGGGCAGCAAACAGAAAAATTCCTATGACTATCAATTTAATACCATACATGACTACAGCCTGATCGGCGGACTGGATGGTCTGATCATTAATTATGGAACACTGGGAATCCAGCTACGGGAGGATGATCCCAACAAATTTGCCCAGAAATATAATGGAATCACCACGGTTTTTCTTACAGAAGTCGTGGATGTGTCCAATTGTCACTCCCTGATCTGCGATAACAAAGATGGTATCGCGATGGTCATTTCCCATCTGGTGGAAGAGCATCATCTGTCCAGAATCCTGTTCGTGGCAGGACCGGAGCATAACACAGATGCCATTGAGCGTAAGGAAGCTTATCTGGAAACCATGAAGAAATATGGGCTTCCTGTAACCCCTGGAATGATTGCCCAGGGGGATTATTCCGAGTTTGTGGACAAACAGGTGGAACGTCTTCTGGATAGCAACCCGGATGCCCAGGCCATTGTGTTTGCCAATGATGAGATGGCTTTTGCCGGATATCGTGTCTGCGAGAAGCGTGGACTTGTGGTTGGCAAGGATATTATGATTACCGGATTTGATGACTGTGAGCGTGCATCCGGGATGGAACCGCCTCTTACCACAGTTCAGCAGGACGGAGAGCTTATGGGTAAAATGGCAGTCTACGATCTGGTGAACCGCCTGGATGGAAAAGATCCCGGAAAAGAAGCGGTATCCAGACGCGTGCCAGTTTCTTTTGTAAAAAGAGAATCCTGCGGCTGCGTGTCAGAGGATGCTTCGAGGAAAGAGACACCAGTGGGGCTTGGTGCCCAGGTGCACAGGCTGAATAAGACCATTGCCGGAATGAAGCTGGAACTGATCAGTTTTCAGAGGAAATCCTGGTTTATTCCGGTTCTTGCCCGGGATTTAAACGACTGCATGGATGACGAGCAGGCTTTTCTGAAAGAAATTATGGAGAAAATGCGGGAGCTTCATACAAGATGTACTCATCTTTTTCTCCTGGATGAACCGATTGTTTACGATGGCAAACGGAAGTGGACCTGCCCTTATAACCTTCATCTTGCTGCCAGCTATGAGAATGGCAGGATCGTTACCAAGGCGGCTTACGAGAGACCTCTGGTCATGAAGGAAAACGGAATCTGTGATCTGATGGAGGATGAAGAGCGCCACCAGTTTATGGTCTTTCTTCTCTTTTCCGGGGAGAAGCAGTATGGACTTCTGGCCTGTGACATTGACCAGGAGGATTTCCCGTTCTTCTATGTGATTAGCCTGCAGATTGGTCTGTCCCTGCATTATCTGGAGATAAGCAAGGCAGAGGCGGCCAGACGGCTGGAGATGTCCAGGGATATAGAAGAGATTAAGGAGAAAAACCGCGTTCTTGGTATTATTTCCGAGTATGATGAGCTGACCGGACTTCTGAATCTGCGCGGGTTTATGGAGCACACCAGGCGGGTTTGCCAGGCTGGGAATGGCCAGCGGGCATATATGATCTACGGTGATCTGGATCACTTAAAAGAGATTAACGACACCTGGGGGCATCCGGCAGGGAACTTTGCCCTTAGGAGTGTTGCCGAAATATTAAAGGGATGTCTGCGCAGCAATGATATTCTGGGCCGTGTGGGCGGTGATGAATATATTATCATGCTGGAATGCGAGGAAGCCGACTTCGGGGAGAAGTTCCGGGAGCGTGTGAAGATGGCATGTAAGCTGTTTAATGAAAAATCCGGCAAGCCGTTCCTGGTGGAGATTTCCCTTGGAATTGCCGAGTTCCGTCCAAATATTTCAACAGACATCCAGCAGGTGATCTCCTTGGCTGACCAGCAGCTTTATGAGGCGAAGAAACACAGGAAGAAGTCGGTGAGCAGGGCGAATAATCAAGGTTAGTGAGATACGAAATTTGTTTTAAAGTCCCGCGCGAAATATGAATTTCGCCGGGACTTTTCTCTAAAGGTATATTATTTTTATGAATGTTACTGTTCATCTTTTGAGGAAAGAATACTATTCACATCCTCCAGTGTTTTATCAGTTGCAGCAGCTATCTGCTCAGGGGTGAAACCATTTTTGTACATTTTAATAATAATCTGAGCCTGTCCCGCCCGAAAGCCACTTTCTTCCATTTCTTCCACTTCATCTCTAAACAGTTCTCTAAACACACTACTCACAGCAGATTCCCTCCTTAAATTCTCATATAATTCGAAGTTAGCTCGTGCACTTGCCTGCAGTACGGAGTCCACATTATTTCTGCCCCAGGGAGTTTTTATCCTCACTGACATTTCCAGAAAGCGTTCAACATCTTCTCTTTCTGCGTTGTTCGATAATATCCGTAAGCTGCTATGTGTCTCTTTCTTCAGTTCTTTTGTTACAATGACCTGCACTGGAAAAGGCAGATTGTTGGTTATGTAATAAATCCCTGGATATACCATCTCGATTTCATGGCCATGTCTTTTCAGGGCGAGAAACATTTCTCTGGGATATGCCTCCCGGAATAAAGAAACCGTCAGTTCATTTACTGGAATCTTATCCACATTCTCTCCATAGCCTTTATACAGACATGCATAACCAATTGTTTTATAAAAGTCATCGATGGTGAGTCCATCTTCTGGGCTTTTATACTCTATCACATTGTAGGTTCTCATAATGTGCCCAATTTCATTCTTAATTTTACCTAATTTCTTGCGATCCTTAACGATCAGCAGGTCAATCCGAATGGGCTCTTTGCTTAAGTTGTACTCCGGAGTTAATTCCAAAGCGTCTATATTTTCTTGTAATTCTAGTCCAGCAGCTGCACAAAATGCAGGATGCCACTGGATTTTATCTGGAGAATCGGTCATAAAATCACCTCCTCCGAGATTACAAATTTATTATATCGCAACTTTTTATATAATACAATTTCGAAATTGTGCGCCCAGACAAGGGCGAGTAGTCTAGCTGGTGGAATGCCTGTTTGGTAAGGCCTAACCAACCGCTAAAGAAACTAATGGGAATGCTTAATCTGAAATTGACAAGACATTATAGATACTATGGGATTAGTTTTAATGGCAGAATGACTTCAAACTACAAGCAACAAGTGAGAGAGCTTTTGTTTAAGGTGTTGAATAGACGTAGTGACAGAAAGAGTTATACAAGAGAAAGATGATGAAAATAATGGAGGGAACTGTTACGGAGGAGGCCTTTATCAGCATCCTTATGCTGGACGGAGCGGGAACCATCACCGCAGACAGTGAGAACATTTCCTACAAAAAAGGAAACAGCCTGCTTTGTTATTTAGTGTGTTGAAAGTTGTTCAAGGCGGACGCATTCGGACAATGGGTATTACTCACTCACCGGCGCAACGCTACGATGAACTAATCGCTAACTGCGACTAAGGAGTTCCGGAGAGCCGTCACTCCTAAGTCTTCGTAAGCGCTGGATTTCATCTACGCTAAGGGCGCGCCTGAAATGGTTCGCTGGAGTAATACCCATTGCCCGAACGCTGTGTACTGGCTGGGACTGTTTAACTTCCAGTTGTCAGTAACCAGCGATTTTGCAATGTATATTCGCAAGCCGCGCATTTTAGGAGCGGTTTTAGTGGAGGCGAGATCCATGACTTACGGAGACTTAGGCGCGAAGGCTCTCCTGAGCGTCTTAGTCGCAGTTAGTCATTAGCTTGCCGGAACGTTGCGACGCGCGGCGGTGAATATACATTGTGAAATCGCGTACGGGATAACGACCAACCAATTAAATAGCAATTCAAGGTTTAAAATGAGAGAGTATTTTTTTTAATAGACCTGGCCGGTTGGAGTGTGGGGAGGTCTCGGCGGGGACTTCCTGAATGCGGTGGCGGAAGTCGGCCAGGGTGGCGCACTGGGGCATGATTAGTTTGGCTTGTTTTTTGAATTGGGTAATATTGTTATAATTTTTTGTAAGGGTCTCAAATTCCGGAAGAAAAGTGAGATAATCGTAGTACCACTTGAAAGAAGGCGGGAATGCTTCAAGAGGCGCAATGTCAAGCTTCTGGGCAAACGCCTGGGTCTGCGAAGTAATCTCTTCCGAAATCTCCGGGATTTTTTTGTATTTGCGATACCAGATAAAAATGTCAATCAGCTCACGCTCCATTACGATGGCCAGCTCGCGGCCCTGAATATTGTATTTGGTACATTGGTTCATGATCAATTGCCAGGAATCAAATTCACAATGGAAGTTTCTGGCACGGTTTCCTACAAGGGATGCGCTGTTATTCACACGGTAACGGACAATCTGCTCGTGAGTGAGCCAGATCCTGTTGGCAGTGAATACGGCTTCGCTGTAGAAGGAGCGGTCGTTGACACAGATCAGATTGTTAAAGCGAAGCCCCTTTTCCAAAATGAATTTCCGTTTGTAAATGGCATTCCATGGAACTACACTGATGTGGCTGAAAATTTCGGGAGCCTGGTGGAAATTCAGAACCTTATCGAAGCACTCAGCGGGCACATCAGACAGTGCAAAAAGCGGGGTATCGGAAAGCTCGCCGGTCTCATTGTCAAAGCAGACGGCGCAGCCCTTTACCATGTCGGCACCCGCCTGTTCAGCAATGGACAGGTATTTCTGGTAGGCACCTTTTTCTACAAGGTCATCTGCATCAAGAAAGTGAAGATAATCACCATGGGCTTCTTCGATTCCCTTATTTCGACAGGCTCCTGCAAACCGGGTCTTTTCGTTGAGGAAAAGGCGGATGCGGGAGTCTTTTTGCTGGTAATCTTTTATGAGGGCAACAGAAGCGTCGGTGGATGCGTCATCCACACAGATCACCTCCAGCTCCTCTGGATTTCCCAGATCCTGCTGCAATACACTGTCCAAAGTGGCTGTGATGTATTTCTCAGCATTGTGAACCGGGATGATAGTGGTTAATTTCATAGGTAAATCCTTTCGTAAGGAATGGGTTATAAAAAAGCATTCCCACAAATTGTGACGTACATCTTGCAGAAAGCCTTTTTCAAACACGCTCTAGAGCATTCCCTTATCTTTATTTTTGCCAGAGCTTTGCGTCAGCTTCAATCCGGTAAGCTCGGCAGGCAATTCCAGACTTCCTGTATCCTTTAACATTCTGCAAAGAAATGCAATCTGGTGCCTGTAAGGTCTTGAGGTACTGTAGCGCTCTGGGTTAAAGGTGTCAAAAGTATAGGACGCTTTTGGCGCAGCAGCCAGAAGCGTAGCAACCGTTTTTATACTATCTGTGGAAGTGATTACGACTTCATCGAATCTTGTCTCTCCCATGCACTTCTTATATTCTTCCTTCCCCAAGTCCAAAATATGGGATAAGGGATAAAATGAGAAAAGTCCCATCCGGCTGGTGAGCACACTTGCCAGCTTCCAGCGGTTACCTTTCTCGGGATCCGGCTTCAATGGCAGGCTGGAACAGTCAGGTGATAACTGTGCCAGATATTTGGCAGAGTCTGTATTGCGGAAATCATTGTATGCAAGCCAGAATTCTTTTTCCGGTGCCTGTGCTGCCAGGGCATTAAAATCCCGAACCAGATTCTGGGAAAGCTTCCGCCCTGTAAAGAACAGGACGCGTGTGCGCAGTGCCGGTGCATCATCAGAAGAAGCTGGAGCATAATAGGGCAGCGGTCGTCCGTTTAAGAGAGAATCTGCAATATCTGTGAGAAGATATTGTGGGGATTCTTCGAAAGTAGTGGCTTCTCCGGAGGAATTCTTTGTGGCCTGTAAATCATGATTATTTTCCATTTGCAGAGAGCTTTTTTCCGAAGAATTCCAATTGTGCTCCTGGGAATCGAACACACGGTCTGTATCAGAAGTAAACTGGTCAAAAGGTGCTGAATGTAAAGCTTCATTTGTGGCCATCTTCTCAGACATCAGTTCTAACTGTCCGATATATCGTACTAACTCCGGTACATTATCAAATGCAGGATATTCCGGGTGAAATATATCGCAAAGTGTGGAGTGCAGATTGCAGGAATGATTTTTCAAACAGGCTCCAGAGCTCTCGGGCAGACAGGAAGTGGTTTCCAGCAGGACAGGAGCAGCTGGTACAGTCTGATGGTCACTGGTTGCATTTTCGTGTCGAAGAAATGTACCGCACAGAAATCGCAGAATCTGTGTGCCTGTGGTGAATCTGGCAGAAAGTGCATTGTGATAATCCGATATAAAAATATCACACGCCGCAGCGAAATCCGGTACATCGAAATCTTTTGGCATTTCTTTTATATGTCTAAATTCAGAAAAATCAATTTCCCTTTCATGATCCAGATGCAGATACAAAACCTGATAATCGGAAAGTTCACAGTCAAATATGTAGAGGGCTGCCATGAAATTCCGGAATGTCTGCTCGGTGTCCGCAATATAGGACCCTGGAAGCAGCGGCGCATACAAAATAGTCTGCATGGAATCCATCTGCAAGCTGCGGCGGAGCTTTTCCCTGTGTGATTCATTGGGAATCACCGGAATGTGGGTGGAAGAACCGATAATGTAAGGCGTTTTGCAGATATTAGCTGTCATACATTCCTGCAGGTAAATATCCCGGTTCTGTACATTGTTAAAATACAGGCAGTCTGCCATAAACATAGTATGCTGCCAAAGCCCTGTATCAGCGGTGGAATCCGGTGTGTTCAGAACGGTTTCCGGATACAGATTGTGTCCGCAGTAAAGCAACACAAACTGCCCCTCTTCCTTCCGGAAATAGTAGGGTAAAGGTCCGTCTGTGATCACGTAGCCGGAGAGTGCAAGTGCCTTGCCGTATTCTTCGCTGTCCGGGCACACCAGAGTAATATTCTCAGACAGTGCAGTGCTGTCAGAAAGATAGCGGTTCAGAAGAGCCTGAAACAAGGCATGCTTTTCCTGAGTCAGGGAGACAATGATCTGGTGCTCTCCAAAATTCCTCAGAAGATGCACAAGTAATTTCAATATCCAGGTAGGAATTTCTTTTCCACGGCTGGCTTCCAGAAGAATCTGCTCCGGATCAGGAGCAAGGCTTCCGGTATAGGCAAAGCCATAAAACTGGGAGGAAGTTTTTTCCCGGTGGATCATCTCAGCAGGCTGATAGCTGGGAGATGTTTTGTGAGAAAGCTTGTAATCCTTTATCCAGGCTTTCTGCTGCTGTACGGTCATTCCGTTGCAGGCCTCTATGAAAGAAATCATTTCCTGTCTGGAACCATAAAGACAGAGCAACCGCCCAATATGTGGCGGAAGTGAATATCGGACATAATGATTGTTCTCCCAGTCCGGAATATTGGACTCCATATAATCGAAAAGCTCATTGATCAATTGCAGCTTCAGTTCTTTCTGGTCAGTCTCATAGTTGGTGAGAAGCTTCCAGAAACGGTAGAAAAAATGACGCACAGCAATGAAATCCAGCTCTGTCTGATATTGTTCAAACAGCCCCAGCTTCTCCATTTCTTCCTTCATAAAAATAATGGCATTCCGGATGTGAAGGGTGGAAGGCGTGAGACGGCTGAGGAATCCTACATTTTTTCTGTAATTATAGAAGCACTGATCCACGTATCCGATGGAACGGGCTTTCACAGCCAGAAGATAGGCCACCGGAAGATCTTCAAACCGGATTCCTTCCGGGAAACAAAGTCCGTTAAACAGATCTCTGTGAATGAACTTGATCCATGGGTATGGAGAAATCGCAGGTAATTCATAAGGCTTGTCTGCAACGCGGAAGTTCTGATTATGGCAGGATGCAATGTATTCCTTACGGACTCCGGTCTCAGAGTCTACATTATAGTAACGGAAAAGAACCAGGTCGTTTCCGTCAGCGGTAGCTTTTTCATAAAGAAGTCTGCAGGCGTCAGGCTCTACGAAGTCATCGCTGTCTACAAACCAGACATATTCTCCATGGGAATGGGCAAAACCATAATTTCGTGCCCTGCTGACGCCGTGGTTCTCTGTGGAAAATATAAAAAGCTTCTCCGGATTTAACGACTGATAAGCCTGCAGAATCTGCAGGCTTCCATCTGTACTGCCATCATTGACAGCTACGATCTCTATTTCCTCAAGTGTCTGTGCCAATAAGCTGTCCAGGCACGTACTCAGGTATTTTTCCACGTTATACACCGGTAAAATGATGCTGACTTTAAAAGACTTCATCAAAAACTCTCTACCCCATTCCTAATTCCGATATTTCAAGTCAAAATTGCAGTTGTTTCGTCAATCTTTTACCTATAATAGTACCAGTTCGACAGGGGGATTTCAAGGGGAAAAGGAAGGGAGAAACTTGTTTATTTTCTGTTTATCTCTTTCTCACCAAATGAACACATTTATATAGTACCATGGAAAACGAGAAGGAGGGTTTTTACTTATGACTGACAAGGAGTATTATGAGCTTATTCAGCCGTATGAGGATGCGATGAAGCTATTGCTGACACGTCTGGAAGTGCTGAACCACTCTATTTATAAAACAAAGACGGGGAAACCCGTTCATAACATACAGTACCGGATCAAAAAGAAGGACAGCATTGAGGAAAAACTGGTGCGTCATGGTTTCGAGCCAACCTTGGAAAATGCCAAGGATCAGTTGCAGGATATTGCGGGGGTGCGTATTATCTGCTATTTTGTTGGGGATGTAAATAATCTGATAAACATGTTAAAGAAGCAGCCCGACCTTATTTTCATCCGTGAGAGAAACTATATTGAGAGCCCCAAGCCCAACGGTTATCGCAGCCATCATGTCATTCTCGGTGTAAATGTCTGCTGTCTGGATGCAAACGAATACTATCCGGTAGAAATCCAGCTGCGCACCATCTTCATGGACTTCTGGGCCGCCATGGAACACCGCGTCTCCTACAAGAAACAATACGACAACAAAGAACAACGTGTAGCCGAACTCCTCCAATACTCCAATATTCTGGAAAAGATGGAAAAGGAGTTTGAGAAATATAATGATCATCCGGTTGAAATGTGAGCAGCAATCTGATAAAATAAAGAAAACATTTGTTCGAAGGAGGCTATAAACATGGTGTTTGTAAATGAAGCATGGAACGGAACTGGTGAAATTGTAGTTTACAGTAACTATCATAAATATTGGCTGGACAGAGAACGAAAGATAAAGAATCCATTGTTTGATGTGTTTAGCGGGAAAATATTGGATTTGAAGGATAAGAAACCATCGGCGATTAAATATTTTTACAATTTACTGGATTGTGAGATATGCCCCGGAGTAACTATTTGTGTGGTACCTTCCAGTAATGCGGAAAAAAGAGAATCCGGAATTGGAAAACTAGGAGAAATGCTTGCTGCCAATGGAAGGGATAATAAAGTATATTTTTTAAGAAGAAGCCATTCAATCAACAAGCTTGCAACAGGAGGAAGCAGGAATCTGTCAGTTCATATGCAGTCTATTGATACGGTAGAGGATATAGACATAAGCGGAGACATTGTATTATTGATGGATGACGTAACTACAACTGGAAACTCTCTGTATGTCTGCAAAGAAATTTTATTAAATCGTGGAGCCGCTAATGTAGAAATGTTTGCATTGGGTAAGGCAATATAAAATGGAAAAGCTTATGGAAGAAAAGAAAACAACACTATGGCAGGAAATAAAAATCTGTCGAGTTGATGAAACAAATTATCCACATGATTTGAAAAAAATAAAAGACCGGCCAGAGGTTTTGTACTATAGAGGAAATATTGATATTTTGAATGAGCATAAAAGTATTGCGGTTGTAGGATCACGTAAGATATCGGCTGTAGGTGCTAAGTTGGCTTATAATGCGGGCAGTATTATAGGCAAAAATGGTTTTAATCTTGTAAATGGTCTTGCACTTGGCTGTGATGCAGAAGCTCTAAAGGGGGCTCTGGCAGCAGGGGGGAAATGCGCAGTGGTTCTTCCTTGCGGAATAAATGAAATATATCCGAAATCTAATCAATGGATTGCAGAAGAAGTTTTAAAGCAGGGCGGATGTCTTATTAGCGAATATCCCGAAGGAACAAGACCTGAGAAATATCGTTTCGTGCAGCGCGACCGACTTCAAAGTGGCATGTCTCAGGGGGTTCTGGTAGTAGAAGCTATGGAAAAAAGTGGTACTATGCATACTGCAGAGTATGCAAAAAAACAGAATCGCCGCCTGGCTTGTTATTATCACGGTTTGTTGAAATATTCTACAGGAAATAATGTTTTGGAGAATTTATATCAGGCAGCAGTGATTAAAACCAATGAGGATTTAGAGAACTATTTATGTGAAATTGCAGATATAGAAGAATATACGCAATTGAGTTTTGATTTTGTATAACTATTTCCCCACGAGAAACAGAAAAGCAGCATTGTTTCTCGTGGGGATTTTTATGTTCTGTTTTAGTACAAATTTTATTGAAAAATATTCTACATCATTTCTACTTTTTTATCTTATTTTTCGTACGGAATAAATGGCAAAAATGCCGTAGTTCGCATACTCTTTTCATATTCTAACAGTTGCGAAAGACCCTGACTTTTGCAGCTAAATGGATATAAAACACCCGTCAAACCCAGTAAATACAGGGCTTGGCGGGCTTTCTGCTTTGTCAGATTTTCATGGTGTTTTTTCTATTTTTGGGTCTTTGCTAAAACTTTTTTTATTTCCCCTAGCGTACGGATACGTTTTCCAAAATCAATATCTGTAACTCTTTCGATATCTTTTAAAACTTCATCGTAATAATCAAACAGATAATAGTTTTGCTGGATTAGGCTGCATTTGGCTTTTGACAGAGATTCCAAAATAGTTCCGATGCTGTATTTTCGCTCCAGTTTATTTTCCAGTATTCTAGCGATTGTCAAAGCTACAAAACAGGTAAGGAAATGTGCTTTGATATGTTCTTTTGTTCAGACATACACGGGTCTGGCTTCCAGTTCACTTTTGGTTACTTTAAAAGATTCCTCAATTCTCCATAAACCTCGGTACATATCGATAATCTCGTCGTCAGATGTCTCCATTTCGCTGGTTAAGAGCATGTAGTAACCATCCAGTGATTCTTCCTCCCGGATTTTGTCCTCATCAATGTCCAGCCCAGAAGAGGCGGTAAGGATTTCTCCGGTTTCTTTGTCATAGTCTATTTTTTGACATATTTTGCAGCACCATAAGACGTGGCTCTTGTATAATTCTCTGGATTTTTTGCCAGGTCTCTTGCTTTTGTCAGTGCAGCTTCACGCTCTGCTTTTGCTCGTTTGGCATATTTTTCACTCCAGAAGACAACCTGTTTCTCATTTACCTGCTTTTTTATTTTTTTGCCCGAAACAGAGGATACTTGGATTGTTCTTGGAGATTTGCGGGATTTCCGCTTATATTCTGTACCAAGCCATTCATAACCTTCCTGTTCCAGAACATAGTCCTTGATGCTTTTTTCTGCGCCCCGGATGGACATACTGAAAACATATCCGTCATGAGTGGGCGTGTTGATCGTGTACCAGATGTTATCACCTGTTGTCATTCCTTTGTCAGCAACGGAAATGACTCTGCCAAGATCAAACTGCTTTTTGATGCGTCCAAAGTTAGGTCTGTAGGTCAGACAGTTATTGGTATTTCCGGGAAAAAGCTCATAAGTAATAGGAATTCCCTGATTATCCATGAAAAGTCCCATCTGCACAATTGGATTTGGACGATGTTCTTTTGAAACTCCTTTACGGAGAAAATCGGTTTGCTCATCTGTCTCAAAATAGTAGTTTGTAACATCATAATAGATGAGGCTGGTATCCCTGCCATAATTCTCTTTGATATGGTCATTTAGCCAGATCTGCAAGTTTTCTTTATGTTTGTCAAGGAAAGACAGACAGCGGTAAACATCGTCTAAAGAGTAGTCTGTTTTCTCAAAGAAATGTTCCCGATCATCATAGGAAGATTTCTTTGAAGCAGGGAAAAGAAGTCTGGAATAGACCAGCATCTTCATGATGGTATTGGCATCATACTGTTCTTTTGAGCGGCGCTGCCGGTTCGTTAGAAAAGTATGGAGACCGAGCTCATGGTAGATCTGGCTCAGTGCAGCATAGCCAAAGTTTTTTCTCAGCTTGTCACCTAAACAAAGGCGATCAGAATCGTAAAAAGTAAAGTGGATGGGAGCCTGTCTGGCTGCTTTTTCAGCTTTTAGCTGCTCGACTCTTTTTTGAAAGTGAGCAATAGGGTCATCATATTTTTTTTCTAATTCGTCTAGCCAGCCAATAGATTCTACTGTTTTCTGGCGGGAGCATTTCTTAGCTTTATCGTAATAGGTGTCAACAATGGAAAGGCGAATCCGACCATTCAGGTTTGGTGTTTTTTGAGGTACATAGCAAGCACTCCGTTTCGTATAATATTTATTGCACCACAAAACGATACAAAACGCTAGTAAAATATGACGAAATTTAAAAATAAAAAAAGCCTGAAAGCAAGGAAACAAAAGGCTTTCAAGCGATAAGTGAGCATATGTTACTGCAAAACTGTGGTGCATGGCGAATCTCGTTGGGCTGCGGTTTCGGTCGTTCGCATCCTTCAAAATGAAAAGTACAAGGGAGATCTGCTTATGCAGAAGTATTATATCCGGGATTTTCTTACGAAAGAGCTGGAAAAGAACGATGGAAAACTGACACAGTATTATGTGGAAAATGATCATGAAGCAATCATAGAGCGGGAAATATGGGACGCGGCACAGCTGGAAATCAACAGAATCAAAGAGTTTAAACGGAATCATCAGATCCGGGAATTGGGAAGCAGCAGTCTGGAACCTTTTTATGGAAAAATTTTTTGTGGGTGCTGTGGCGGAAGGATGGTGAAGAAGAGCAGAAAAAGTGTGTGGCGTTGCATAAATTCCGGCAAAGAAAAGGGTGGATTTTGTAAAGCCAAGCCTGTTGAGGGGCATAAGATGGAAGAATATGTAAGCGCTGCCTGGGCACAGCTGGTATCCCAGAGAGAAAATCTTCTGTCAGGTTGGGAGAAAGATATTGCCCAGGGAAATGCCCTGGAGCGCTTACGCGCAGCACAGATGAAAGAGCTGACCGAAAAGTATCCTGACTGGTTCCAGGTGGCGAAGAATACGAGAATGGTGATTGGGGAAATTATAATTGGGGGTGATAAGGGGTGTGAGATTTTGTTTATGGATGGCGTAAGGCTGGTGACGGATTAGAGCGTGTTTGAAAAATCATTCCCGTTACCAGGGGAATAGGCTGTGAAGAAAGAAAGCAAAAGAATTTAGCAGACTTTCGAAAAATACTTGTAAATCAAGAACTTCAATGTTATTATGATAAAAAGCATATTTCTCATATAGTTCAAGGCATATCCGCCATCTGATTTATCTAATCACACATCAGAAATCCATGCTTTTTACCCATTAACGAAGAAGAGCAGGAGTTCTGAATGAAAGGTATGTATGCTTAGCTTGTCTTTTCTGACTCCTGCAAAGAAAAGGAGGACCAGCCTATGGTAAACAGAAACTACAAGGTCACGATATTCCGGATGCTATGAAGGCAGTAACAGGGAATTGATGGAACAGTGCCAGATACTAAGGGAATATGCAATATATGTAGCGCGGGTTCGTAAATATGCAAAATATATGCAACTGGAAACAGCTGTTCAAAAAGCTGTAGATGAATGTATTCAGGAGGAAATTCTGGAAGAATTTCTTCGGAAAAATAGAGCGGAGGTTATCGCAGTGAGTATATTTGAATATGACAAAGAAGAGGAAGAACGTAAATTGAGAAAAGCTGAGTTTGAGGCTGGGGAGCAAAGTGGAATACAAAAAGGAATACAAGAGGGAATACAGGAAGGAAAGGAATTGAAAACAAAAGAAATTGTCAATTCGTTACTTCAGGATGGAATGGGCATTGAAAAGATTGCGGCTTTACTGAAAATTAGCAAAGAACATGTTTTGGAATTAGCAGGAAGGAGCAAAAATTTATGAAAAAGAATCACCACCTTCATCGGCTGGTTCGTCTTTGCCTCATCATTTCCCTGCTTCTGCTGTGCAGTACAAGCCAGGTATTTGCCGCTGCAAAGGTAAATCTGAAAAACACCAAGATTAAACTATCAGCCACCAAACTCACCTACAATCAAAAAGTCCAGCGCCCGAAGGTAAGCGTCACCTATAAGGGCAAAGTCCTGAAAGAGAAGAAAAACTATGTTCTGAAATATTCCAAGGGCTGCAAAAAGGTAGGCACCTATACGGTTCAGATTATTGGAAAAGGTGCTTATGCCGGAAACGTGAAAAAGCAGTTTACCATTTTGCCTCCAAAGACCCAGGTAATGGGTGGTTATGTTGGAAAAAAGACTGTCAGTGTGATAATAAAAAGGCAAACCGCTCAGACCAGCGGTTACCAGCTGCGCTATGCCACAAATTCCAAATTAAAAAATGCGAAAACCATAACAGTCAAAGGAAACAAAAACAACACCGTTTCCCTCAATGGACTGAAAGCCGGAACTACATATTATATGCAGGCCCGTACCTACATGGCCATTAAAGGAAAGAAATATTATTCCAAATGGTCTTCCACGGAACATTGTAAAACAAGCGGAAAGTCAAAAGGAAATACTTCAAATACAACGCCTACCCCTAAGCCGGTTCCGAAATTAACGCTCGAAGAGGGAAAAGCAAATATAACCCTGGAAAGCGGAAGATATTATGAGATTGAAACGTCAAATGGAATCAAAGACATTAATATTTCTGATCCGGCTGTTGTATATTCTACAGATGAAGCTGAAGGCGGAAATAGCCGCTTATTTGCGACACTTGAGCCTGGGAAATGCGTGATTACCATCACGGATATTTATGGACAAAAAATTACTTCCACGGTTTCAGTTACCCAGAAGCTATACAGTCCGCATACTGAGACTTCTTATGTAGTGACATCTGAAACCGTTGACAGCACACTTCCTGTTCCCACCATCAAGTCAATAGATTATGGTGACGGATGGGTGGATGTGAACTGCCCGGGAACTTTTTCCCAGTCAGATCCCTATGTTGGTTACGAAGGTTATCTTTCTTACAATGATAAGTTTGCATATAGTGTTCAGGATACGCGAACAATCGGTGATGATAATGGGATAGGAAGTGTGAGTTTCTATTATTTAGACTCAGGCCGCAGTTACTATACAAAAGTACGTTCTTACACCATCCGCAATAATGTAAAAGTCGTTGGACTGTGGAGTGAAATCCGTAAAGTGGATTTGCCAATATATGATACGAAAGGCACAACACCTGCTAAATATACCTATGAAATTTATGGTCTGGACAAGCAGAAAGCAGATATTTACACACAGTGTATCAAACCTCTTTTTATAAAAACAGACAATCAGGATCTAAATTCTTTTAGACTGATCTGTGATGGAGAAAGCCCTTTGATAAATGTGTATTCAGGTGGATCAACGCACATATATGATGATATTCCTTATGAAAACGGCGATTCCGAGACCACTTCCCTGAAAAAAGTAAAAGGCGGTTATATCGGATATGTATATTTTGAAAAAGCAGGAACTTACGATATCGAATTCCGGGAATACTCCATGTCTGGTTATACGGTTGCAAAAACAGTGGCATTAAATGTTATGGATTATGACCAGGCTGAGAAAGCATGGATGACTGACATTATCAATAAAGTTACAACTTCCGGTATGACTCCATTTGAAAAAATGGATGCTGTAAGTGATTACCTCACAGAGCCAGGTCGCTTCAAATATGTAACGGTACATGGAAATTATCTGGTATCTCTGGCAGCAGAACCTAATACTCCATTTTTTGTATCTTATCGTTGGGATTCCTGCACATCACCGGCAGCCCTTTGTGAATTTGCAAAGTTAATCGGTGGTTTTGATGATATTCATAATTGTTATGGTGATTATCAGAGAGGCACTGAGGAATGGTCTCGCTGGCATTATGTGGCTAAACTTACGATAGGAAGCGAAACACGAAATTACGCCGTATGCCCGATGAGCCCAACCGGTGAAGTCGGCGAAACACAGATGATCGACCTGACAGACCTTAGTAATATGAGGAAATTTGGGTGATTTCAATTTAAATAATTCTTTTTACCGGGCAGGCCAGAAGTTATTTCTGGTCTGCTTTTCTGCACAATTCTTATGAAAATCATATACATAATCCTCAATTTTTTTGATTGACATTGCCCTTCGTTAAGTCGTATACTTAATTTACTTTTACAAAAGAAAAATCTAAATCTGACCATTCGGTCAGGTAATTCCATTTCGTTATGAATATTTTGCGTGGGGATGAAATAGTTGTTGTAAAGTTGTACTTTTGTATACTAATACTTGAAAAATACAAAATATATGTATATACTAATGATAGTACAAAATGTTCGTTCTTGTATTGTACACATGACTTTATATAACTTTTTCATACCAAGAAAGGAGTGTGCATGCGGGAAAAGAACGCCACATCAATTGAGTACTTTAAGGATCCACGACGGATAGTGGATCTTCTGAATGGAATGGTTTTTCATGGCAGGCAGGTTATTACAGAAGATAATCTGTTGGAGAAAAATCCAGTGCTGCATAATGTCTATCGGGAAAAGAATAAAGTTGTCGCTATAGAAAATACACCAGATCTGTCTGTTGCAGTGACGTGGAAGAGTCTGAAATTTCAGTTTATGATTCAGATACAAACACTGGAGCATTATGCAATGCCGGTCAGACTTTTGCACGAGAAAGGAATTGACTATTATAATCAGTGGAAAAAACTGCAAAAGGATCATAAGAACTGTAATGATTTAAAAGATAATGCCGAGCGGCTTTCGGGAATGAAAAAGACCGATCATTTTTACCCTGTGCTTCAAATTGTAATCTATTTTGGACAAGAGCACTGGCGTGCAGCCTTCAAAATGGATGATCTGACCGGAGCAAATGATTTTCCAGAAGAACTGCAGAAATTATTTTTCGAGACACCAATGCTGCTTTTTGAAGTGTATTATTTCAAAAATATACACTGGTTCCAGACCGATTTACAACAGGTTTGTGGATTTTTGCAAAGAACGAATGACAAAACGGCTTTACGGGAGTATGTAAAGGCAAATGAAGAGGTTTTCTCCAAACTAGAAGAAGACACATTTGACCTACTTACTGTAATGTCGGGAATTAGGGCCATGAAACTTATAAAGAGAGATGTTGAAACGGTGGGAGGTGAATTTGATATGTGCAAGGCGTTTGATGATATGATGAGAGACAGCAAACAGGAAGGTATTCGTGAGGGCAGACGTGAGGGCGAACGTAAGACAGAAGAACGAATGAATGAATTAATTCAAAAGTTAGTCTCTGCTGGGCGTATTAATGATTTATTGCAGGCAAGTAATAATAAAAAGTATCGAAAAAAACTGATGGCGGAGTTGGGAATTGCATAAGGGTAAAATTGGGTGGCAGCCTTTGATAGCAGCCACCCAATTTAATTCCAGAAGAATTACAATTCTTTGGGTAAATATAGTTCAACCTCAGTATTTTCATTTATTACATTGTACTTCACGAGCTTATATGTTACTCTATTCTAAGAATCGCAATTGTATTTGACTAATTCAGGCATATACAGTACTGTCGCCGATAGGAGACATGTTCGTTTATGGAGCAAAGGAACTATGAAGAAAAAAAGAAAAGGTTTTACACTGGCAGAGCTTCTCATTGTTGTTGCCATAATAGCAGTATTGGTGGCAATAGGTATTCCCATATTTACCAGCCTGCTTGAAAAAAGCCGAGAAGCAGCCGATGCTGCAAATATAAGGGCACAGTATGCACAGGTTATGGATGAAGCAATTACAGTCGATGGAAATGTGAATATTGATGGAAAAGATTTTGAAAAAATCAATCTTAGGCAAAAACAGCCAGACTGGCAAACGGAGACAATCCCCAATAGTCTGGGAAATTTTTCTGTTATTGAAGGAATTCCCGGGACACAGGCGTGGGTAGAATATCATGCTGATACAGAAACGGTTTACATTAAGTTTGAGGGAGAAAGCCAAAATGGTGATAGCGGTTCAAATGGGGAAAATAATATCCTGATAGATAGCAGTTTCTGGGATAGCACAGCCGGATGGGAGGTAATAAATGCGAAATTTGAGAATGGAAAGGCAATTCTAACTCCTTCTCATAAGGATAGCGTGCTAAAACGGGGTGGCGATGAAACGATTATGTTACAGGCGAATAAAAAATACAAACTTGTTGTCAATATAGAAGAGTGCGGCGCGAATCTAAAGGTCAGACTGTCTAATAGAAATGGCAATAATATGTACCTTGAACAAAATGTTCAAACATTGGGGAAATATGAATTTGATTATACGCATGAAGAAGGGCACGATGATGATGTGAGAATTTCTTTTGAAGTTCCGAGAAGTCAAGTGGGAAAAGGTCCGGTATGCATTACGTCAGTCTCTTTTATACAGGTAAATAACTGAAAATACAGTTTGTGCAGATGTTTAAAATTGTGAACATAATCGGAAAGAGGCGCTCCGGTATAGGGAGGAATGTGATGTTGGAAAAATTGCTGGAGCTGAAATGGAGCGCAAAAATACGGAAAAGGAAGTAACAGAGCTGATCCTGTCAAGTTCATTGCATTTTAATATTGCAATGGACTTGAACAGGGCATAACTTTCTCTCTAAGAGAATTTTAAAACCTTAAATTATAATTAGTATTTTCATCTTAATCACAGTTTTTATCTTGGTTTATTAGTTATAATTTGTAGAACCATTTAGATTAATTTTTATCCAATTACCACTACCATTTGCAACGGTATCAATATTGTCACTTCTGGGGGGAAAATAATAACTGCAATCTGTTCTGCAAATATAATAATCCTCTCCTTCTTTATATATATCTCCAGCTTTTAACTTTTCCAATCGTAATTCTTTATTATTCCAAATATCTTTTAAATTATCTTTAGTTAGTATTGTTCCTGTTGGTTTGACAAAATAAGCTTGTCCTATGTTGTTATCAGGAGCCGCATAATCATGATAGTTAGTATAACTTGCATTAGTTATAGCAATGTAAAGGAGTCCATTTTTCTTATATGCCAATCCCATATTTATGCTAAATGGTTCCGTAACGCCCTCTTTATTAGGCGGCTGATTAGGATACTGAATTGCACCTATATTTAAATCTTTAATAATGGTATTGGCTGAGCTATCTTCTGTGTCTGAATTATTGGAATCTCCTTTATCTGTATTATTTTCATTCTTATTACTAGCATTATTTCCACTTTCCCAGTAAAATGAAACATACTCCATAGCATCACTAGTAGGTGCATGATATGTGATTTCGCAATACCCATTTGGTCCAGGAATTCCCTTCCAATACGTTTCGCCTGCATTCGATGATACTCCTCCAATAGTAATTGGCAATGGAGTTTGCCAATCGTTTTTCTGCTGTTTTAACGGCGTTACTTTAATGTAATAATCGCCATTATCTTGATATATTTTCTGATCTGTTTTTGTATACGTAGCACTGGTATCCCCAGTAATCGCCGCCATCATCACTTCCGCATACGCTGACCTGACATCCGAAAGATCCACCGCTTCACGGCTTCTCTCAAGCTGACTTGTAAAGATGGGAATGGCGATGGCAACCAATACACCAATTATTGCCACAACGATTAAAAGTTCTGCCAGCGTAAAACCTCTGTCAGACTTCAATTTTCTTTTCATAAACATCCCTTTTTCTTATGTATTTGTTGATAAAATGTATATTTTTCTTTTTAATGATAGCATATAGCTTTTTAGAAATCCATTTGCATTTTCGACAAAATAAGCTGTAATTTTCGTAACATTTGCGAATCAAACAAAAAGACAATAATTATCCAAAACAAGATATCAACTAATGTAAAATTATTAGTACAAGCTGTGCCTGAAAGCCAGTAATTCATATTTTCTGATGCTTTTGAGTGAAACAAAATAGAACACTTGCAAACTCTAGATTGCAATGCTATTATAATGAAAAACATATTTTTAATATATACAATGGTATATCTCCCATCTGATTTATCTAATAATATTTCAGAAATTTATGCTTTTAAATCCGTTAAAAAGGAAAAAAGCAGGAGTTCTGAATGTAATTGTTGGTTGTTGAATGTTAAATGAGGTTTGTACTCTCTGACGTTTTCCAAAAGAAGGAGCACCCGTCAACTCATATGCCGAATATACCGCTGCGAGCTCTCTTTTTTATATCGGCTGAGGCTGATCAAACAGGAAGTACAATCCAAAGGAGGTGGATTTGACATGTGTAAAGCGATTAAAGAGATGCTATGAGTTAGCAGACAAGAAGGAGAACAGGAAGGACGCTTGGAAGGACGGCAGGAAGGTCAAGATGAAATGGCGACCTTGAGCGAGAAACTTATTTTGGCAGACCGTATCAGCGAACTGTTAAAAGCAAGCACCAATCGGGAGTATCGAAATAAGCTACTGGTGGAGTTTGGGTTGGCGTGAGAATGGCGCTAAATCATGTGATTACATGATTTCTGTGCGTCGCGAAGCAGCTGCTGGTCTCGGAGTGAACAGATAAACTGAACTAAAATAATTTAAAATGTGGGACAGTGATTCATCTTGTGTTCTGTGATTTGTCATGCTACTATAAATCTGTAAGTATCTTTTGATACAAGTTATAGTGGAAGCATATCAAACATAAAAACACATGGAGAGAAGAAAAATGCAAAAGAAAAAGAAGAGAATATTCGCAGTCCTTTTGTCTGCAATTCTGGTAGTTGCGCTCACCGGCTGCAGTAAGCTGGGTTCCATTATTAATGAAATTCATGGCTCATTGATCGGAAACAATTATACCGTATATACCTATGATAATTATGGGAATCAGACCTTGAAAACTTCTGGAAAGAAAATCAGCATTACCGGAAATAAAATCGAAACTGTCAGCTATGACAGCGATGGAAGAGCAGTAACCGGCTATGATCTGTCTTCAGTAATCACGATTACCATTGATGGAAAAGAAATCGAAAGCTGCGGAGACACCTGTGTATTTGTTCAGAAGGGGCTGGAACCGGAGGTGGATTTCTCATTGGACGAGGTCAACAGTAACGGTGGGAACGGAATCACGGATAATGCAGCTCTGGCAAGGGTTTTGAACCGGTACAAAAATGATTTCGGCAAATCCAGGGTTGTGGTCATCAAATCCCAGCTTGGACAGCCTATCGCCGCATTTTCCGGGGATAATGTCTATTGGGAAATTCCGGACGATCTGCCGAAAATGACAAAGCTTATGGTCGATGGGAAGGCACTGTACATACACCGGGCGAACTACCAGATTATTGATAAAGACCTTCTTTAAAGATAAGTGCGTATTTAAGAAATCGGATGTTTTATAATGATAGAAAGTGAAAGATAAGAGGAGTTACAAATGGAACTTACAGAACCAGGGCTACGAGTGAAAAATGCAGAAAAAATGCAGCAATCCAAGAGGGCATCAGGGGAAGAAATACGACCAGCGGTATCTGTGATCATGCCCGTATATAATGGTGAGAAATACATCGCCCAGGCAGTGCAGTCTGTTTATGCGCAGAATATTCCACTGGAACTGATTGTCATTGATGACGGCTCTGTTGATGGAACCCGGGAAGTTCTCATTCCATGGGAAAACAGACCGGATTTTGTTTATATAAAAAATGAGCGAAATCTCGGTGCTGCCGGCTCCCGTAACCGTGGTGTGTCTGTTGCGAAAGGCAGATATGTGGCATTTCTGGATGCAGATGACTGGTGGGAAGAAGGAAAGCTGGCGGTACAGCTGGCCGCTCTTGAAATGACCGGTGATGTAATCTGCTCCACAGGACGTGATCTCATGAATCCGGACGGAACCTTTACAGGCAAGTATATTCCGGTTAAATCCAGGCTGGATTATCATGAGCTTCTGAAACATAACAGCATTAACTGTTCTTCCGTTCTGATTCTCCGTGGGGTGGCACTGGAATTTCCGATGGAGCATGATGACAGCCATGAGGATTATATCACCTGGCTGAAAGTCGTGCGAAAATACGGACATGCTACAGGAATCAATAAGCCCTATCTGAAATATCGCCTGTCTCAGGGCGGAAAGTCAAGAAACAAAGCCAAATCTGCCATCATGACCTATCAGGTGTACCGTTACGTTGGCTATGGGCCACTGAGAAGTGCCTGTTTCTTTTTGTCCTATGCACTTCACGGAATCTGGAAATATCGTTAAAGTATTAGAGCCTTTTTCAGACACGCTCTAGTGGGGCTCTCCCATTTTCCTGCGCCATTGTAGGGGAGAGCATCCTGCCTGTTTCCTGAAATATCTGCTGAAATGGGAAAAATCTGAAAATCCGCACATCTGCGCAATCTGCTGGACAGTCAGTGCTTCATTTGTCAGCAGGTTCTTTGCCTTATCCATACGGATCTGAAGCAAATCTGCATGAGGGGTACTCTGGAAAAATTTCTGATAGCAGGAATAGAACTGGCTTTTTTCCAGGCTGACCGTTTTACAAAGCTTTGTGGTGTCCCATGGCTTAGCGTAGTTCGTGAGCATTTCCAGCCGAAGCTTTCGAAATGCAGAATAAAGATTGTCTCCTTCTGTTCCACTTCCATGTATCTGATGGCTTTTAAGTCCCCTTGCAATCGTAATCATAAGCTGCTGAAAGAGAGTATACTCGTATTCATCGGAAAATAAATCATTTGCTATATGTTCTTTGTGAAGGAGCCGGATGCAGGCATCGATCTCTTCACAGTTTCCCGGATAAAAAACAGTGTTAAGTGGGATTCTATACTGTTTTTTCAGATCTGCCTTACAGGAAAAATGAAGGTAGCTGTTCCGGAACCTGTGAACAGCCTTATAATACTGCTCATATCCGGGGGCATAGAGAATACAGGCATTTTCCTTGGAAATACTGAGTTTTTTATCCAGATAAACCTTCATGGGTGTCTTAAAAAGCAAAAACAGATAGTCTCCGCTTCCGTTGGGACGGTAGATCTGATCATAATCAGGGTTTGAATAGTTGTATTCGCAGAACTGAATGGAAAAATCTCTGTCTGCAGATTCGTGAAAATTCATGCTCTGGACTCCTTTCACCATTTTTTTTACTGTAATCATTATCGGAAAAAAAGTCAACTATATCGGAATAAAAAAACTGGTAAAAAAATCGTATGCCATTAAAATAATAGATACATAAAGAGCAGAAAAATGCCATACAATTGGCACCATATAAGGAGGACACCATGAAAAAAGCACAGATCATCATCGATAAATATTTCCTCACCGGCAAGGTGGATAAGCGGATTTTCGGTTCTTTTATTGAACAGCTGGGACGTGCTGTTTATGAAGGAATCTATCAGGAGGGCAGCCCGCTGTCTGACGAGCAGGGCTTTCGTAAAGATACTCTGGAACTGGTAAGGGAGCTTCAGGTTCCGATTGTCCGTTATCCGGGAGGCAACTTTGTTTCCGGCTTTAAATGGGAAGACAGTGTTGGACCGAAGAATCTAAGACCTGCCAGACCGGAACTTGCCTGGGGTGTGATCGAGAACAATCACTTTGGCCTGGACGAGTTCGTGGACTGGGCGAAGAAAGCAGACACAGATATCATGATGGCAGTGAATCTTGGAACAAGAGGACCGGAGGAAGCCAGAAATCTTCTGGAATACTGTAATTTTAAGGGCGGTACCTATTACAGCGACATGCGCAAGACCAACGGTCATGCAGAGCCGCACAACATTAAAACCTGGTGTTTGGGAAATGAAATGGATGGTCCATGGCAGATGGGACATAAGACAGCGTATGAATATGGAAGAACAGCAGCAGAGACTTCCCGTATTATGAAAATGCTGGATCCGGAAATCGAGACTGTTGCCTGTGGAAGCTCTAATCTGATGATGCCGACATTTGGAGATTGGGAGTACACGGTTCTGGACGAGTGCTATGATCTGGTGGATTATATGTCCCTTCACCAGTATTACGGCAATGCTGCTGATGACACCCCTGATTTTCTTGCAAATTCCAAAGGGATGGATGACTTTATTTCCGGCGTAGTCAGCATCTGCGACGCTGTCCGTGCGAAAAAGCATGGCAAAAAGCGCATTAACCTTTCCTTTGATGAGTGGAATGTGTGGTATCACAGCAATGCAGCCGACGAGAAACTGAAAAAATGGGGACAGGCTCCACATCAGCTTGAGGATATTTATAATTTCGAAGATGCCCTTCTGGTTGGGAGCATGCTGATCACTTTACTTCGCCATGCAGACCGTGTGAAAATGGCATGCCTGGCACAGCTGGTAAATGTAATCGCGCCGATCATGACCTCCGATACAGGTGCATGGCGCCAGACTATCTTTTATCCATATATGTACACAAGCATTTTCGGAAGAGGAACTGTGTTGAATACACAGGTACTGGCTCCGGTATATGACAGCAGGAATTACTGTGATGTTTCGTATCTGGATTCTGTGTGCGTATGGAATGAGGAGAAAGATACTCTTACAATTTTTGCAGTGAATAAAAGTCTTGAGGAAGATCTGGAGGTAAGCTGCGATTTGCGCCAGTTTGAAGGCTATCAGGTGAAAGAACACATTGTACTTACTAATGACGATATGAAAGCTGTAAATACAGAAGCGGATCCCGAAAAGGTTGTGCCTGTGGAATCCGCTGCAAGCCGGATTGACGGCGGTAAATTAAGTACTGTGCTTGGAAAACACAGCTGGAATATGATCCGTCTTGCTAAGTAGTCCGGGATAAATATTTGCAGATGCTGTGTTAGAGCGCGTTTGAAAAATCATTCCTGCAATCTGCACCCCGCACATCCTGCAAATCGTTTTTGGGAAGCGTGCACATTGTTGTCATGAAATAAAAAAGTCAGAGATTTCATAACCTGCATGAATCATACTAAATCTCTGACTATATAATTACCAATGCTTCCTACTTCTGCAGATCCGCCTTAATCTGCGTAGTAGAAATCTCCGGTGTCCTCGGAAGGTACACCACGTCGCAGTAAGGCTTCAGAAAGTCAAACTTCCCTTCCCAATCGTCACCCATAACAAAGGTATCTACGTGGTATTCTTTAATATCACTTACCTTCTGCTCCCAGTTCTCCTCCGGAATTACCAGATCTACGTAGCGGATGGCTTCCAGCAGGGATTTTCTTTTTTCATAAGAGAAATAGCATTTTTTATGCTTCTCGTTCCAGTTAAATTCATCTGTAGATAAAGCTACGATCAGGTAGTCACCATAAGCTTTCGCCCTGCGCAGCAGATTAATGTGCCCATAGTGAAGTAAATCAAAGGTACCGTAAGTAATCACTCGTTTCATGAATTGTGTGCCTTTCATAAAGAAATCTGAAAATAGTCTTGCCGGAATGGTTCCAGGCGATTTACATAGAACTATTTTACCACAGTCCAGGTAGAAAGGAAACATAAGATTATTTATCGGGAGTATTGTGCATTGCGAAGCGCGTTACTGTGAATGGAGTGAACAGTAAACAAGAAGTAAACAGTTACCCTTTATCCATGTTGTAAAAGGTATGTTTTAATGTTAAGATGGAACAATAACAGTGCAGATGTGAGCGGTAACGTGAAAACATCTGCAGGCTGCCGGAAACGAAAAAAGGCAGCGGATGAATAAAAGGAAGAGGAAAATAAGTATGAATGTATTTGACATTCTGGGGCCGGTTATGATCGGACCGTCCAGCTCACATACTGCGGGAGCAGCCCGGATCGGTCTGATGACAAGGGCTCTTCTTGGAAAAACTCCGGTGAAAGCGCACATATTTTTGCATGGTTCCTTTGCGAAAACTTATAAGGGACACGGCACGGATAAGGCTCTTGTAGCGGGAATACTGGGAATGCAGACAGATGATGAGCGTATCCGCTTTTCACTTGATGTGGCGAAAAAGGAGGGACTGGAAATTCAGATTGAGACTGGTGAACTGGAGAATACGCACCCGAATACTGCGGAGATCACTTTGACTGCAGCAGACGGGGAAAAGGTGTCTCTTCGGGGCAGCAGTATTGGCGGGGGGAATATCCTGATCACCCGAGTGAATGGAATGGAGGTTGCTCTTACTGGGCAGAATCCTGCTTTGATCGTGCTTCACAAGGATGCACCAGGGACGATTGCTGCGGTTACAGAGCTGATGGCAGAGTATGGGGTGAATATCTGCAATTTTCACTTGGCGCGCGAGACCAAGGGTGGTCTGGCGGTAATGACTATCGAGAGCGACAGCCACTTTGTTCCGGAACTCAATGAGAAGATTAACCGGCTGGAGAATATATATTCCAGCACGATGTTAGAGCGTGTTTGAAGTTCCAGTCGACATACACATTGTCAAATGCGTCCCTTTTTGAAAAACTTCTCACCCCACTAAAAATACGGTAAAGGAGAATTCACTGTGGATCTAAACTACCACTCAATAGAATCCCTGCTGAAAGCAGCGAAGGAGAACAACTGTCGTCTGTCCGCTTTGGTTCTGGAGCAGCAGGCGGAGCAGATGGAACTGCCGAAGCAGGAAATATATAAAAAAATGAGGGAAAACTATCGGGTTATGGCATCCTGTATCCAGCCTGGCAGCGCCCCGGATCTGAAAAGCACAAGCGGCCTCACTGGTGGAGATGCCTATCGCATGCGCACTGCTGTAGAGCAAGGGAAAAATCTTACAGGTCCCCTTCTTGGAGGCGCCCTCTATCGTGCCCTTGCAGTATCAGAACTGAACGCTTCCATGGGAAGAATCGTAGCAGCGCCTACAGCAGGAAGCTGCGGCATTGTACCGGCAGCTGTACTCACCATGCAGGAGCAGTACCAGCTTACAGAAGAGGAATGCGTCATGTCCCTTTTCACAGCATCTGCAGTGGGAATGGTAATTGCCAATAATGCGTCACTTGCAGGAGCGCAGGGAGGTTGTCAGGCTGAGTGCGGTTCTGCATCTGCCATGGCAGCGGCGGCAATTGTGGAACTTGCCGGCGGCACACCTGATATGATCCAGTCGGCAGTAGCCACTGCCCTAAAAAATATTCTGGGTCTTGTATGTGACCCTGTTGCAGGGCTGGTTGAAATTCCATGCATTAAGAGAAATGCATCAGGCGTAGCTGGGGCATTTGTGGCAGCAGAACTGGCTCTGGCCGGAATCCGAAGTGCAATTCCGGCTGACGAGGTGATCTGGACTATGAAAAAGGTAGGAGATGTGATGCCCACTGCCCTTAAAGAAACAGCAGAGGGTGGCCTGGCGGCAACACCTACAGGGCGCAAACTGCACCAGCAGGTTTTTGGAGAAATGAAATAATACATTATTGCGGTTCATCAGTAACACAAAACCACAGGAAAATATTTCAAAACACGTTAAAATATTAAAAAGTTATTCCAAAAACCACAAAAATATGTTATCCTTTATTCATAAAACTGACATGTCTGAAAATAATTATGTCAAAGTATAAAGGTGGCTAAAATGAGCAAGAATACGAAGGAACAGGAAATTCCATATTCCTACCTTGTGGATAATATAAAAATATTTTTGATTTTTCTGGTGGTTTTTAATCATATCATTGCATTCCAGCTGGTTAAAGCAGATCAGGTTGTGCGTTTTGTGTGGTATGGAATTACCATATTTCATATGCCGGCGTTCATATTTATTTCCGGTTATCTGTCCAAGAAGCCTCAGGATGTGATGAAGAATGTTAAGAATTTATTGATTCCATATATTCTGGGTTATACACTTACCTGGGCAGCGCAGATCTGGCTGGGAAATAAAATGGATTATGAACTGCTCCGTCCTTCCGGAACCGTTATGTGGTATGTGCTTGCGTTGTTTGCATACCGTCTGACCATAGAAGCATTTGGAAAAATAAGGTTTATTGTACCTCTCAGCATTATTTTTGCGCTGTGGGCAGGAACCAGAATGGAATTCAGTACATTTTTATCAGCTTCAAGAATTGTGGTATTTTTCCCGTTTTTTGTGGCAGGATATTTATGGAAGAGTGAATACACCAAGGTGATCCGCAAATTTAAAGGCAAGATCGTGGTTGCACTTTTCGTGATCATTCTTCTGTTTGTGGCGACCAATTATATGATCGGAAATAATATTCCGGTAGACCTTTTCCGAGGCAATCATTCCTATCTTGCAAGTGGAATGGACAATGTGCAGGGAATGGTAGTCAGAGGAATGATGTATCTGATTTCCTTTACGGTTATTTTTGCATTGCTGGTGCTGATGCCAGATAAACGCCATCCATTTATTTTCCTGGGAAGAAACACAATGGGAATTTACTTTTTCCATTATCCCATCATGATTCTGATGAACGGACTTATGATCCTGAATATTCCGCAGCTGATGAATGTATGGGCGTTGTTTGGAGTGTCAGTTCTGTTTGTACTGATACTTGGAAGTCTTCCGGTGGACTGGGTCTATACCAATGTTATGGGACTGATCACCTTCATTCTTTTCAAACGTGAGAAGAAGGTTGAGGATGAAGGTCTGGAAGACGAATATGATAGTGAAGAGGAAGACCGGTTTGCAGTACTGGCTCAGCGAAGAATGGCTATCGAAGAGCTGGCTGCCACATGGGATACCTCCTTTGATGCAGAAGAGAAAGAAGATCATGAAGAAGGGCAGTCCTGACGGATTGTCTTTCTTTTCTTATTAAGAAAGAGACAGCAGTTCAGTAGTTTCACAGTAAAAAAAGAGTTATATTTTTGTTAAACCCGGGAATATTTTTTGTAAAGCAGATATTCTTTCATAATGACTTACTATGCAAACTGTGTTATACTAAATGTATTTATTAGTCCCGGACGGCAGCTGGTTCTGATTTGTTGCTGCTCAAGCTATGAACAGTAACCGGGGGAATGAAAGGGAGTATTTTACTGCAGAGTGAAGCTGACAGCAGGGGTTTTAAGGGGAAATACGATGAAAAAAGTAATCACTTACGGAACTTTTGACCTGTTCCACGAGGGACATTATAATATTTTAAAAAGAGCGAAAGCATTGGGCGATTATCTGATCGTGGGCGTGACCAGCGAGAGCTACGATATTGAGCGTGGTAAGCTGAACGTGCGGGACAGCCTTCTGAAAAGGATTGAGAATGTACGCCGTACCGGTTTTGCAGATGAGATCATCATCGAGGAGTACCAGGGGCAGAAGCTCAGCGATATCATCAAGTATAAGGTAGACCTTCTGGTACTTGGTTCTGACTGGCGCGGCAAATTTGACTACCTTAAGAATTACTGTGATGTGGTGTACCTGGAGCGTACCAAGAATATTTCCAGCACCAAGCTGCGCGGTGAGGGAACCACTTACACCGTGGGTGTAGTTACAGATAATGATCAGGACAATGGGATCGTGTGGGAGACAAAATATGTCAGCGGTCTTCATGTAGAGTGCGTTTTTTCTGAGAATGCAGAGGCAGCGGAGTCGTTTTGTGACAAATATGAATTGGATTCCTACTACAGTGTGGAGGCAGATAATGGGGAATGGCAGCAGGGATTTGACTGCTTTTTGTCCCAGGTAGACATAGTTTATATCAAGACCGAGCAGCCTAAGAGGGAGAAATACATCCGCAGATCCCTGGAGCTTGGAAAATATGTGATAAGTGACGCTCCTATGACGAATAATAAGGAGAAGCTGAAGGACCTGTTTGCACTTGCAGCAGCCCGTCATGTACTTCTTGTGGAGAAAATAAATCTGGTGTATCTGCGGGCCTTTAACCAGCTTGTCTGGCAGACACACAGCGCCTTGGTGGGCGATATTGTGTGTGTGAAATGCTCTATTTCCCAGGACCATTTCGAAGGAGGAAGAAGTTTTTCCGAAACTGCAGTTCTGCCTTTGTGTGCTATTATCAAGATACTGGGCAGAAATTACCAGGAAGTGAATTCCAATGTGGTGAAGGACAGATCTGGAAACTGCATTTACGACATGATCACCATGAAATATCAGGATGCTCTTGCCACAATCGAGATTGGCACCACAGTAGATGTGGAGGATGAGTTTGTTGTGATCGGTACGAAAGGCCGTGTGACCATCCCGGGAGACTGGTGGAATACAGGATATTTTGAGGCAAAGATAGACGACAGCAAGGGACTGAAGCGGTACTGCTTTAACTTCGAAGGCAATGGCCTCCGTTACCTTTTGCAGGAGCTGCTTATTATGATCAGTGATGAGAGAACGGAATGTACCAGACTTTTTAATGAGGAATCAGAGACTCTGGCAGACATTCTGGAAATCATAAACCAGAGAGGATAACCAATGACAGAGAAACAGGAACATCTGCTGCAGCTTTTCCGTGAGCTGGATGAGATCTGTAAAAAGAATAATCTGAGATATGTGATGGCGGGAGGAACAGCCATCGGTGTTGTGCGAAACGAGGGATTTATTCCCTGGGATGATGATGTGGACATCTATATGCCCAGAGATGACTGGAATAAACTGGTGGAAATTTCCGGATCCGTGCTTCCGGAGCACCGCGCCCTTCAGTGTGTGGACGTAGACCGCAGCTATACCAATACTTTTCCAAGGTATGTTGCTACGGACAGCTGCGCCCTTCACAAGCATCAGATTATCGGCAGGGACAGTGCCGGTGAGATCATCGATGTGCTTACCCTGGATCCCATTCCCGCAGATGATAAGGAATATGAGAAATACAGAACTCATATGATGATCTACTCTGAGCTGGTAAATATGGTAGTTGTATATGGTGCCCGCTGGGAAATTCCGGTGACTGCCTATCTGCGCTGGCTTTTTTCCTATACATTTCTGGGGAAAGACCGCACATTGAAGAAACTGGAGAAGATCATGTATTCCTATAAGGAAGAGGATTGTCCGCGCTATGCAATGCGCTGGGGCGGCTGTCCGTTCCTTTTTGATAAGGACATGATGTTTCCTGTGAAATATATGAGCTTTGAAAATACAAAGGTAATGGTGCCGCACAGAATGAGTGACTATCTGATCTGGCATTACGGAGATGAATGGTCCTATATTCCACCCCATGGGGAAAGAGAATCCCACGATGCGGTTACGGTAGAGGGAATTACCTATAAAGAGCTTCGGGATGATTATCTGCCGGGAATCCGCAAGGGCAGGCTTCGCAGAGATTCCATCTGGCGCAAGATATATTCTCTTGCAGGCGCGAAGCGGAACCACCGCCTTCAGTATAAGCGCAATCTTCTGCTGGCAAAAAGTACGGTGATGGATCTGGAGGCGCGCATTTCAGAAAGCAGACACAGCCTGAAGGAATTGGTAGAAAAGCGTGACTTTTCCCAATTAAATGAAATCTTTACAAAATATTACCAGGTCCAGCTGAGCTCTGCGTTTATCGGCAGGGAGGATTTTGGCGGAATCTATGCTTTTTATCATCCTGTTTTGCTGGAAGTCAGCGATGTGACTTTTTATGCAGCAATGCTGACGCTGGTTTATACAGAACGGATCGGGAAAGCATGGAGAATGCTGGTGGTGAAAGAGCAGACCGGTACATTCCCTTCTGAACTGGCCCAGTTGAAATCTGATATTGAACTGTTTCGAAGAGCAGTCTGCGATTATGAATTTAAGCGTTATCAGGAAGCAGAGGATACGATGGTGCCGCTGATGGAGCGGTATCCGGAAGTGCCGGGATTTGTGAAATTTAAGAGCCGTTTTCTTATGGAACGCGCTTGCAATGGAATTGATATGGTGGAAGCGGAGCTTTATATTGATGAGGCACTGCGGCTTTTCCCGGAGGACGGGTATTTCCTGAAGTACCAGGGAGAACTGCTCTGGATGAAGGGCAAATGTGCGGATGCTCTGGAAGTTTTTGCAGATGCCCGTGAGAAAACAAATAATGGAATTACCCAACTGGAGTTGGATAAGTTTTTGAATCCTTATGGCAGGGAGACGGTGAAGACTTGTCAGCAGCTTCTGGATGTTGGACAGAAGGATGGGGCGATGAAGCTTATGGCTTTGTGGTACAGACTTCTGCCGGAGAATCCTTCTGTGCGGGAATATTATTATCTGGCCCGCGCAAGTGTTGCGAAAAAGCGTTCTGAGGTGGAAGAACTGATCGGGGAAATTCTAAAGCGCATTGATGCAGAGCGTGCAGAGAGCCCGGGTGAGAACAATGACATCCAGATCTATAAGCGTGCACTGACAAAAGCATGGGAGCGCCTGGGCTATCCAGGTGAGCTGGCAAGGGTTCGCACAGATCTGGTTTACACCAGTGAGGCGGATGATCTGGAATGGCTGGCAGAACGTGCCAAGGACGGACAGATCCGCAAGGAAAAACGAGCCCAGGTGTACAAGGTAATTGGAGATGTGAGAAGAAAACAGGGACAGACGGAGGCTGCGTTCCAGAACTATCTGGAGGCACTGCGGCAGAATGGAAGCGGTTTTGTGCGAACGGAGCTTTCCAGAATATTTCTCACAGATCTGTATGAAGGAAGCAAGAGAGCAGCTGTATATGCAAAAGCCGGAGATGCTTCTGAGTTTTTGAATCAGTGGCTTGGAAAGTATGGAAGTATAGAAGAGATACAGCAGCTTGTGAAAGAATGCTTGTGACACACATCTCGCAGAAAGCCTTTTTCAAACAGGCGCTGGTAACAGTGTGATCACTATGAACAGACAGATGGGAGCAGACGTAGCTTGAACAGAGAAATAAAAGAAGTTGTAAAGCTTCTGGCCGAAATAGATAAAATATGTAAAAGAGAAGGAATTCCTTATTATCTGGGACCACAGCTTACTTTGTGCTGTGTTACCGGGCAGGAGATCACCAGCCCTCATGCAGGCGTGGTCTATATGCGTACTGCGGATATGGAGCGCTTTCGTCTGGCTGTGGAGAAGGAGACTCCGGATAGCAGAATTGTGGAATCCATGAATAACAATAAGCGTTTTTATGGATTTTTCCTTCGCTATACAGATCTGGATACGTTGTGCTTCCGTCTGAATGAAGGCAGGAACTACAAATATCCGGGTATGGGAGTGGATATTCTGCCCCTGCGTGGAAAACAGCGTTCCAGACTCGCTCATTTGTGGACAAGAGCCCAGGAAGTGGGATGGAATGAGCTGGCTGATTATTATGGAGACCGAAAAGGCAGGAAAAAGGCAATCTGCCGTTTTGTCATGAGGCTTCGCCTGGTCACAGGACGTGCCCGTCTGGGAAAAAGCCTTTACCGCATGCTCTGTAAAAGGATGAATGTGGAGGATACCCAGGAATATGTAGTTCGCCTGAAGAAAAAGGCAGTGTATTTTCCAAGGGAAATTTTTGATGAGACAGAAACTGTGGTGATCGATGGCAGGAAGTTTCCGGTGCCGGGAGATACTTATACGTATCTTCAGAAGTATTATGGGGAAGACTACCAGGAGAAGGTTCTGGATAATTATACAGTGAAGCTGTCGGAAATGGTCAGTGCCAGGATCCGATTCGAGGATTATTTTCAGGAAGTGGGAAGTCAGAAGAGCCTGATCCGGAAGCGAAGCCATGCCCGACGAAAGCAGGGACATGCCAACCAGAAAAAGGAATATCTGAACTGGAGCTGGAATTATGTGAAATTCTGTGCATCCAAGATTGAATTGGAGAAATATTATCTGGATAACAAAGAGTATATTATAAATCTTTATAAGAATAAAGATTATCCGGCTTTGGAAAAAGTTTTTGTCCCATATACAAAGGCTATGGTGAAGAGCCTTAAGAATGACGAGGTGTTTATTCCGGATGAGGAGCTTCAGCATATTTATCTGGATATGTTGGGGGTAGCAGGAAGGACAAATCTGAAAAAAAAGGTGGAGAAATTCTGGAAATGAAAGTAACGGATTATATTGTTGAGTTTTTACAGAGAAAAGGGATTCATGATTTCTTTGGATACCAGGGAACCATGATCGCCCATCTGGTTGATTCTATAGAGAAAAATCCTCATACCAGAAGCCATTCCAGCTATCATGAGCAGGGAGCGGCTTTTGCAGCATGTGGATATGCCCAGGCGGGGGAACGGTGTGCATGTGCTTATGCGACCAGCGGCCCGGGTGCTGCGAATCTGATTTCAGGAATCGCAGATGCTTATTTTGATTCTCTTCCGGTTGTTTTTCTTACTGGTCAGCTGAATACTTATGAGTATTCCGGCATCCCGGGACTTCGGCAGCAGGGCTTTCAGGAGATTGATATTGTTGCCATGGCGAAGCCTGTGACCAAGTATGCAGTACAGATCCGGGAGGACGAGGATATTGTAAAAGAACTGAATAAAGCTTATCATATTGCGAATTCTGGCCGGAAGGGGCCGGTATTGATTGATCTTCCTATGAATATACAGCGGGGGGATGTAAAAAATCCGGTTTATGACATAAGTCTGGATGAGATGGGATTTGGTGCAGCTTGCGAGAGTAGCATGGAAGCAACTGCAAACAGCTGCGGAGCAGCAGGCGTGGACATGGCAATGAAGCCGGACGACAGTGGAGTATTAGAGTCTGCAAAAATGGCAGACTGTGAAATATCAGCTTGTGCTGTTTCTGCAGCAGATGCAATCCGTGAAGCACTGGATAAAGCACAGCGTCCCGTAATCATGTTAGGACATGGAGTCAGCGACAAAGCAGTTCGCGACCAGTTATTTACTCTGGCACGTCAGTGGAAAATCCCGATAATCACAAGCGTATTGGAAATGTCAGCACTACCGTGGGACGACCCGCTGAATTTTGGATGCATCGGAGGCGCTTACGGACATCGCTATGCCAATATGATCGCCAATGCGAAAAGTGACTTGCTGATTTGTCTTGGCATTTCCCTTTGCACCCGTCAGATTGGTACGAAAGTTCATGAGTTCGCGAAAAACGCGAAAATCATCCGAGTAGATATTGATAACTATAATTTGCAGCGAAATATTCACGAAAATGGAATTGATGAAATGAAATTCTGTGCAGATGCTGCCGAGGTGATTCGGGCAATGGCAGAAAATGCGGAAAGTGCAGAATCTGATGGTTCGACGATTTATGATTTCAGTGAATGGCTGGCTGTGTGCGCCGATATAAAGAAATCTTTGCGCGCAGTAGATGATTCCATCCCAGAACGCTATCCGAATCGTATGATCGCAGATTTAAGCGACGCTCTTGCAGACACTTCCGCAGTAGCAGTTGACGTAGGACAGCATATGGTATGGAGCTACCAGTCCTTCCATAACCAGAAAGACCAGAAGCTTCTTTTCTCCGGCGGACACGGAGCAATGGGCTATGCTCTTCCAGCAGCAATCGGAGCTTATTACGCCACCGGAAAGCCAGTAGCCTGCATTTGCGGTGACGGCGCATTCCAGATGAACATTCAGGAACTGGAGTGGGTCAAGCGTGAGAATCTTCCTATTACCATGATGGTAATGAACAACCACGCCCTGGGAATGATCCGCCACCTCCAGCGCGACTACTTTGAGCAGGTCTATGCTGATACCTCAGAAGGCAGCGGCTTCTCGTCCTGCAACTTCGCAGAGGTAGCCAAAGCTTATGGAATCAGCAGTGCCTGTATGGAAGCCAATGAGGTTGTTGAAAAAGCGGCAGACTTTTTACATGGCACCGAAGCGCCGAAACTCCTTGAAATCCGCCTGGAGCCCGGCACCTTCGCTTATCCCAAGACCTGCCTGGGCGAACCCATCCACAACCAGCAGCCGTATATCCCGAAGGACGTCTACGACAGACTGATGGATTTATAAAAAATAAATTTATAAGAACCGGGCTATTTTCAATAACACATTGAAAGTATGACCTGGTTCTTGTTATCATAGAGAATAACGAAATTGTTATTTAGTTGATTAAAAGTTCTTTAATGCGGACGCATTTGGACAATGTGTATTACTCACTCGCCGGCGCAACGCTCCAGCGAACTAATCGCTAACTGCGACTAATGCGTTCGGGAGAGCCCTCACGCATAAGTCT
>NZ_JADNDC010000039.1:0-39655 GCF_015551645.1 Ruminococcus sp. D54t1_190329_F1 | reverse complement strand
TACTTACTCATTGCCACTGCTGTAGGTGGGTCAATTTTCCTCGTTAAAACTGGGTCAGTTTTAAGTATAAATCAACATCAGGTGCGTTTTTAACGAAGATGAAATCCTCTAGAGCGTGTTTGAAAAAGGCTTTCTGCAAGATGTGTGTCACAATTTGTGGGAGATTTCACCCGGATGAGGGCGCTGCAGCGGGCTACGGCAACCGAATTCGGGTGAAATATACCGCAAAGTGGGGCGTGCAGATTGCGGGAACGATTTTTCAAACAGGCTCTGGCATATGATTATTACTTGCGTAAGCGCAAAAATGCGCCTTTATTAACGATTTTTCCCATACTGCTCCATATAAACCAGCAACACCGAAATATCCGCCGGTGAAACGCCGGAAATTCTGGATGCCTGTCCAATGGAAACAGGTCTGTAAAGTTCCAGTTTTTGCCGTGCTTCAATACGCAGGCTCTTTACTTTCTCGTAGTCCAGATCCTCCGGGATCTTCTTGGCTTCCAGCTTCTTAAACTGCTCTACCTGCTTCATCTGACGGCGGATATAGCCATCGTATTTAATATTAATGTTTACCTGCTCCTGCACATCCCAGGCAAGCTCAGGGCGGTTCTTATCAATAGGAGCCACATCTGCATAAGAAAGCTCCGGTCTGCGAATCAGCTCTGCAAGACTGATTCCTGACTTAAGTGGTGTGCTTCCTTTGCTTTCCAGAAGGCTCTGAACAGCCTCTGTCATACCCACATTTGTATTCTCCACACGCTGGATTTCTTCCGCTATCAAGCGTTCTTTTTCTACTACTTTTGCATAGGTTTCGTCATCTACAAGACCTACCTCCCAGCCCTTTTTACGAAGTCTCAGATCCGCATTATCCTGGCGAAGAAGGAGACGGTACTCGGCACGGCTGGTCATCATACGGTATGGCTCATGGTTCTCTTTTGTAACAAGATCATCAATGAGAACACCGATATAAGCCTCAGAACGATCCAGGATCAGCTGCTCTTTTCCCAGCACTTCCATGGCTGCATTGATACCAGCGATCAATCCCTGGGCTGCTGCCTCCTCGTAACCTGAACTTCCGTTAAACTGTCCGCCACTGAAAAGACCTTTAATTTTCTTAAACTCCAGCGTTGGATAAAGCTGTCTTGGGTTAATGCAATCGTACTCAATAGCATAAGCATTCTTCACAATTTTTGCATGCTCAAGACCTGGTACGCTGTGGTACATTTCCTCCTGCACATCTTCCGGCAAAGAGCTGGACATACCGCCAATGTACATCTCATTTGTGTACATTCCCTCTGGCTCAATAAACACCTGATGTCTTTTTTTATCTGCAAAACGAACTACTTTATCCTCAATAGACGGGCAATAACGTGGACCAGTTCCCTCGATCATACCAGAATACAACGGGGAACGATCCAGATTGGCACGGATAATATCATGGGTAGTCTCATTGGTATAAGTCAGCCAGCAGGATTTCTGCTCGATCTGCACATCCTCCGGATCTGTGGAAAAAGAAAATGGCACTACTCTCTCATCCCCAAACTGCTCTTCCATCTTGCTGTAATCGATGGTATTTCCTGCGATTCTGGCAGGTGTTCCAGTCTTGAAACGGAACATTTCAATTCCCAATTCCTTCAGAGAATCAGTCAGATAATTGGCTGCCTGCAGTCCATTTGGACCTGTATAATTGCTTACATCCCCATAAATACAACGTGCCTTCAGATAGGTTCCTGTACACAAAACAACCGCCTTACAGTGATAAATAGCACCGGAATAAGTCCTTACACCAGTGATCTTACCGTCCTCTACCAGAAGCTTTGTTACCTCTCCCTGGCGGATAGTCAGGTTCTCCTGGTTCTCCAGTGTTTTTCTCATTTCGTTGCTATATGCTTGCTTATCTGCCTGAGCACGAAGGGAATGTACTGCCGGACCCTTGGAACAATTCAGCATTTTTGACTGAATAAAAGTCTTGTCAATATTTTTTCCCATCTCACCGCCAAGAGCATCCAACTCACGGACCAGATGTCCCTTTGAACTACCTCCTACATTTGGGTTACAAGGCATCAGCGCAATACTCTCTGCACTTACCGTAAACATGATCGTACTCAATCCCAATCTCGCCCCAGCCAACGCTGCTTCACAGCCAGCGTGTCCAGCACCGACCACTACTATGTCATAATTCTCCTCTAAATGTTTCATTTTATCTCCTCTATAACACACTCATTCATATATTATCCTAACCAGTGCACAGCGATTCGGCAACTGATGTTCCTAAGCAGGTCATTTCAGGAGCGTTGCGACGACCTGCGTGGAATATCATTTGCCAAATCGCGTCCCTCTGCCACTACTTACCCATACAAAACTTACTAAATATCTCATTCACCAGATCTTCCCCAACTTCTTCCCCGGTAATTTTCCCCAAGCTTCCATAAGCAGCCATCAGATCAATGGAAAAGAAGTCTTCCGGCATGCCATCCTCGATGCTCTGTTTTACCATTGCAAGACTCTCTTCTGCCTCTTCCAGTGCCTCTTTGTGACGGGCATTTGTAATATAAACCTCATCGTTAAAAGAAATTTTCCCACTGAAAAACATACTCTTAATGGTATCCGCCAGCTGGGCAATTCCAGTCTCCTCTTTCGCAGAAATCGGAATGAGAGGATGGTTGATTTTCTCCTTTAATGCCTCCATACTCACAGCCGAAGCAAGATCTGTTTTATTGTACAGTACAATTGCTTTTCTGTCTTTCAGCATTTCAATGATTTCTTCATCATTTTCATCAAGCGGTGTAGAGCTGTCTACTACGTATAACACCAGATCTGCACCCTTTGCAACCTCCCGGGCTCTGGAAACACCGATTTTTTCCACCACATCTTCTGTCTCACGGATACCTGCCGTATCTACAATTTTCAGCGTAATTCCATGAAGGGTAATATACTCCTCCAGAATATCTCTTGTAGTACCCTCAATATCCGTTACAATGGCCTTATTTTCCCCTACAAGAAGGTTTAACAGAGATGACTTACCTGCATTTGGCTTACCCACGATAACCGTCTCAATTCCTTCCCGGATGATCTTGCCATCTGTGGAAGTTTTCAACAGCTCTTCGATGGATTTCTGCTCTTTTTCCACGATCCCATGCAATTTCTGTGGATATCCCTCAAGGCTGATATGCTCCGGATCATCCAGGGCAGACTCGATAAAAGCAATCTCGTAGATCAGGTCGCTTCGAATCTCCTTGATGGTCTTTTGTACAGAACCTTTCAGCTGACTCATGGAGCTTTTCAACGCATATTCATTCTTCGCCTGGATCACATCCATAACTGCCTCTGCCTGGGAAAGATCCAGTCTGCCGTTCAGGAAAGCTCTCTTGGTAAATTCTCCAGGTCCGGCAATCTTGGCGCCGTTTTTCAAAACCGTTTCCAGAACCCGGTTCATGGCATAGACACCGCCGTGACAGTCAATCTCCACGGTATCTTCTCCTGTGAATGTTTTGGGGGCGCGCATAACCATGACCAGAACTTCATCCACCGCTTCTTCTCCATCATAAATATAACCATAATGAATGGTGTGGGTGGGCACTTCTTTAATTTTCTTTTTCCCGCCCTTGGAACGGTAAATGCGGGATATAACGTCCATGGCTTCCGGGCCGCTGATTCGGATGATTCCGATTCCCGAAGCACTCACAGCAGTAGATATCGCTGCAATCGTTGTATTCATGTGATTTCCTCCATGTAAATTACAATCCAAATTATAAACTTAACACATCTTTTGACACTCATATTATTTTATTATACAAAAAAAGTTACTCCAGGGAAAGATATTAAAACAAAAGCATAACGCTTCAGTTCTTCCATCTTTCACCTGGAATAACCTCTTATTCATTCTGCAAATCTTTTATAACACATTCAGATGTTTTATGCAAGATTTACCATCTTTTTAATTTTACAACCACATGACGATACGGCTCTTCGCCCTCGCTAACAGTCTCTACATACTTATTGCCCTGAAGCGCTGAGTGAATGATTCTTCTCTCATATGGGTTCATCGGCTCAAGTACAACTGGCTTTCTGGTCTTCTTAACCTTGTAGGCAATTCCTCTTGCAAGATTCTCCAGGGTCTCTTTACGACGTCTGCGGTAATCTTCTGTATCGAGCTTTACTCTGATATAGTTTGCTTTGCCCTTATTTACAACAAGGCTTGTAAGATACTGAAGGGAATCAAGGGTCTGTCCTCTCTTACCGATGAGAATTCCCATATCCTCTCCTTCAAAAGCAACTTCCAGACAACCGTCATTTGTGTTGTATTTGGAAGTGATCTCCACTTCACCAAGATTCATAGATGCAAATACGTCGCGAAGGAAAACAATTGCTCTCTCTTCCACTTCTTTGATCTCTGCCGGATCTGTGATGATCTCAACAGGTTTGGACTGTTTCGGCTTCTCTTCTCTTGGCTCTTTCGGCATTTTTTCTTTTGCCGGTTTTTCTTTTACAGGACGCTCCTTGAAGGTTTTTTCCTTCGGCTGACGCGGCTGTTTTTCTTTTGTTTCCTTAAAAGGCTTCGGCTCTTTTGCTTCTTTTACAGCTGCTTTCACCGGTTCACTCTTTGGAGCCGGTTTTTCAGCTTTTACAAAAGGCTTAGCAGGCTTTTTGGTCTGCTCTTCTTTGATCGCATCAACTTTCACAGTATCAACGATTTCCTGTATCTCATCCTCTTCAGAAACTGTATTGATCTTGCGTGCTTTAATGATTGCCGGTTTACTTCCGATGCCAAAAAATCCGGAACTACCTTCAGAAACCACTTCAATTTCCAGCTGATCACTGGAAACACCTAATTCGATGCACGCCTTGGTGATTGCTTCATTTTTCGTTTTTGCTGAAAACTGGATAAACTCCTCCATCTATGAAACCCTCCGTTCCCGACAACAATTACTTCTTCTTGTTTCTCTCGTCAAAATCCCTGACCATATTTGCTTTTGCTGTAATACTTCCAGGTTTTGCATTTCTTGCATTCTGGTAGGATTCCTCTACTTTTCTGGCTCTCTCTTCTGTGTTTGTGTTACTGGAACCTTTATCAATCTTGGTATTGATATTCTTAGTAGACTGGTTTGCCTGATTGGTGATCTTCTGCGGCGGAAGTCCTTCCTTCGTACGCTGTTTCTCCATCTTCTTCATGTTCTCGTTTACCAGATCATTGATATCCATCTTATCAAGATGACGATTGATAAACCACTGCTGAACACTTCTTACAACCGCACTTGCGATCCAGTAAATACCAAGACCTACCGGGAATGTGAAACAGAATACTGCTGACATAAGCGGCATAACCGTATTCATAGTCTTCATGGAAGCCTGCATCGTATCAACAGCTCCTTCAGCAGATGAAGTAGCCTGTGGCATAAGCTTATAGTTCAGTACCTGAGTCGCCCATGCAAGAATAGGAATCAGAAGTGCAGCGATTGCCAGTGCAATAGATGCTCCCTCAAAAGCAGCCTTAATGTAGTTCAAAGGCTGATCTGCAATATTAAGTCCACAGAAATTCTGCATTTTGGAAATTTCCGCAGATGTGGTGTTAATGGTATCTGCAAATCCCTTAAACTGATCCATTGATGCAAGATCTTTCCACTGAGATGGAGATAATGCATAAAGGAAATCGATGACGGAATTACTGGTCGCTTTTCCGTTATCCAGCGCCAGCTGTACACGAGTCATCTTATTGTCTGTGATAAAGCTCTGGATCAGGTCTGTGTAGCCACTTACGCTTGTAATCTGATCAACAAGGCCTGTGAAAACATTCTTTACACTGCCAACATAACCAGGAATTTTGTAAATAACCTGCCATAATGCCATCAGGACAGGAAACTGGATCAACAGCTGCACACAGCTGCCGGTAGGTGAAACACCGTATTTCTGGTATACAAGCTGAGTTTCTTCCTGCATTTTCTGCACGGACGCCTGGTCTTTTTTATCTTTGTATTTCTTCTGTATCTTCTGAAGCTCAGGCTGCATAACAGAGCTTAACTTAGAAAACTTCTGCTGTTTAACCTGCAATGGTGTCATCAGTGCATAAATAATAATACTGAAGATAATGATACAAAGACCCAGGTTCTGAATACCCACCAGATCAAGAACTCTGTAAATCCCGTCCATGATCCAGCCCATAATAGAAGCAACCTGTCCGATAATCAGGACACTGCTCTTCGTTAATAAAATCATATCCAAGTTTGTTTCCTCCTAGGCTTTTTCGGTGTAACTATTCAATTGTCAAAGTTTGAGTTCTTGTGCTGAAAATCAGTTTAAAGTGTCATTTATTGTACACTGTCTGTTTCAGTACAGTTTATGGCACAGGATCGTATCCTCCATGTGAAAAAGGATTGCAGCGCAAAATTCTCCACACTGCAAGAAGCCCGCCCTTTAACGCACCATATTTTTGAATTGCTTCTAAACCATATTGAGAACATGTGGGAATATAAGGACATTTTGTTCTCTTCATCGGCGATATATATTTCTGATAGAGACGAATCATATGAATCATGATATTCCTTGGACTAAATCTGCTCATGATAATTTCTCCTGCAAATCTGTTTCAATATTGCCGCTCCTTTACCGAAACAACAATACTGCCCAAATACCGTTTAATCTTCCACATGAAGCTCAGCCTCACGGCGGATCTTCATTCTGCCTGCAAGATGCATAAGCGCACTCTCAATCTCCTGATAGGACTTGTCCTTTGCATTTGGTCTTGCGACCACTACAATGTCCAGTCCCTGACGGAAGGATCTTTCATTCAGGCGGTAGCTCTCTCGTATCAGTCTGGTGACTCTGTGGCGTACCACACTATTCCCAACTTTTTTACTTACAGATATTCCCAGACGATTCTCCATGTGCCTGTCATGGTTCTCAAGCACATACATCACCAGATACCGATTTGCCTGTGATGTTCCTTTTCGGTATACCCTTTGGAATTCGTTATTTTTCTTTAAGGAGTCTGAGTATTCCATCTGATTCTCCTTTATATGATATTGAAATAATTATTTCTGTATAGAAGAAAAGACCACAGTAACTGCGGTCTTAACGGTCTTAAGCAGATAACTGCTTTCTTCCTTTTAATCTTCTGGCAGCTAATACTTTACGTCCGCCTTTTGTGCTCATACGAGCTCTGAAGCCATGGACTTTCGCTCTAGATCTTTTTTTCGGCTGAAATGTCATTTTCATAGGTAAAGCACCTCCTTTATCTATATGGAATTTAAAATTATTAACCTAATCAGAACATCATTTCAATTATATTCATAAATGGCATTCTCGTCAAGTAAAAATTCTTGCTTTCCTAGAATTTTTTATATCCACAAAGTTTTCCACACTGTGCATAACCTGTCATTTTGAAAAGGTTTACGTAACATTATCCACATTTTGTGGATAACTTGTGGATAACCTGGGGATTATCAGCAAAAATATCCACTTTTGACTGTTGATTTTAACGCATATGTCACAAAAAACGGTATATTTCGAGGGGATTCGACAGTGGATAGAGTTATACACATAATTTTTCATTATTGAAACCCGTAAAACCATGTTATGGTAACCAGAATGGTTATCAACCTATTTATCCACATTTATCCACACACAAAATGTTGATAACTTTCCAGTTTATTCACAAGATATCCCCCATTTTTTTCCTTGAATTTTTTTATTATCCACTGCAATTTTTTTAAATTGTGGATGTTTTGTGGACAATTCTATACTTTTCCCCATTTATTTTTCCTATTTTTAGCTTCAAAACAACATTTTCCTCCTCGTCCCCTCATTCTTTTAGGTAATCCACAGCAATCTTAATTTTTTCTCCGAATGTGCATAATTTTCCACATAAATTTCCTATATAAATAAGATTTTGTCGTTGCGAAAAGACAGGATTTATTATAATATATATAAGGATATTTATGTCCGTTTATCAAAATACCAGTAAAATTCCGGTATATTTAGCCTGCCACACCCTAATTTCCTGTTTCCAGCTGGTATTTTGATAAACGGACATGTCGCCGACGGACGGCATCATTTAATATAAGAAACAATCAGATGTGTACGGGAGGAAAAAATGAGCACAGTAATAGAAAAATGGGATGAAATCCTGGGAATTGTGAAAAAGGAGCACGATCTTTCCGATGTTCGATTCGACACATGGCTGAAACCCCTGAAGGTTTATGATGTCAGTGGAAATGTAGTTACCATCGTCGCTTCCGACCAGGTGCGATTAAGCTACATTAATAAGAATTACAAACTGCCTCTGCAGGTTACCATAAGCGAAGTTACCGGAATGACCGACTGCGAAGTGAAATTTATCCTTCCAGAAGACGTCCCGGCGAAGAAATCCATTTCCGACGCTGCACCTGATCAGGACAACCGTTTTAAGGCCAGATGTGAAGAAGCAAATCTGAACCCCAAATATACATTCAATACTTTTATCGTGGGCAGCAACAACAAACTGGCTCAGGCTGCAGCCCTGGCAGTAGCGGAATCTCCGGGAAATACGTACAATCCGCTGTTTATCTATGGTGGTGCAGGACTTGGCAAGACCCATCTTATGCATTCCATCGCCCACTTTATTATTGAAAATGATGATAACAGTAAGGTTCTCTATGTTACAAGTGAAGAATTTACCAATGAGCTGATCGAGACCATCCGTAATGGAAATAACACCGCCATGAGTAAATTCCGCGAGAAATACCGTAACATTGATGTCCTTCTCATTGATGATATTCAGTTTATTATAGGAAAGGAATCCACGCAGGAGGAATTTTTCCACACCTTCAACAGCCTTTACAGTGCAAACAAACAGATTATCATATCTTCCGATAAACCGCCGAAGGATATGGAAATTCTGGATGAGCGTTTCCGTTCCAGATTCGAATGGGGACTGATCGTGGATATTACTCTGCCGGATTACGAGACCAGGATGGCCATTCTTCATAAAAAAGAAGACATGGACGGCTACAATGTAAGCGAAGATGTTATCAAATATATTGCAAATAATATCAAATCCAACATCCGTGAGCTGGAAGGTGCCTTCAATAAGGTAGTTGCTTATGCAAAACTGGAGAAAAAAGAGGTTACCCTTGAACTTGCCGAGCAGGCTCTGAAGGATATCGTCGCACCGAATGAAAATAAACAGATTACTGCAGACTACATTATTTCTATGGTAGCAGAGCATTTTAATGTAAGTACTGCCGATCTTTGTGGAAATAAAAGAAGTTCCAAGATCGTGATGCCAAGACAGGTGGCAATGTATCTTTGCCGTGAAATTCTGGCGATCCCGCTGAAAAATGTAGGACAGTATCTTGGAAATCGCGACCACACTACCGTTATGCACGGAGTAGAAAAGATCGAAAAGGAACTCCAGAACAACGAACAGCTCCAGAACACCATCGATACATTAAAGAAAAAAATTAATCCACAAACTTAACACATTTTTTCCACATTTCATGTGTATAAGATGTTGACATTATGTGTATTAATGTGAATAACTTTTGGCGACAAAATCGCTTATGTGGTTTTACACAGGTTATTCACACTCTAAACCAATGCTTTTACACGAAGTTATCCATACCCGAAACCCTTTTATTCACTGGGCGGAAGTGAGTTTTTCACATATTCACACCCCCTACGGCGGATACGGCGGATATCTTCTTAAATATATTTAATGAAAAACCCATTTTCTCCAGAAAGGAAGTTATACACATTATGAAAATCATTTGCTCCAAAAGTAACTTGTTGAAGAGCGTCAGCATTTCCTTAAAAGCTGTACCATCCAAAACAACTATGCCAATTCTGGAATGTATTCTGATTGATGCAACAACAAATCAGATCAAATTTACTACTAATGACATGGAACTTGGAATCGAAACCATTGTCGAAGGTACTATAGAAGAAAAAGGAATGGTTGCCCTGAATGCGAAAATCTTTTACGAGATCATCAGAAGACTTCCAGACAACGATGTTACCATTAAAACTGATGAAAAATTCGCTGCAACTATCACCTGTGAGAAAGCAAAATTTAATATTCCTGGAAAATCAGGAGAAGATTTCGCATATCTTCCTATGATTGAAAGAGATGAACCATTAACTATCTCTCAATATACATTAAAGAATATGATTTATCAGACAATATTCTCAATTGCAGTCAACGATAACAACAAATTAATGACTGGTGAGCTGTTTGAAATTAAGGATAATTGTCTGAAAATTGTCTCTCTGGATGGACACCGTATTGCGATCCGCAAAATGCCTCTGAAGAAAGACTATTCAGATCGCAAGGTTGTGGTTCCAGGTAAGACTCTTAACGAGATCAGTAAGATTTTATCCGGAGAAATGGATGACGTAGTCAGCATTTTCTTTACCAATAATCATATTTTATTTGAATTTGACCAGACTATGGTAGTTTCCCGTCTGATCGAAGGGGAATATTTCCGTATTGACCAGATGCTTTCCAGCGATTATGAGACCAAACTTTCCATTAACAAAAAAGAATTTCTGGATTGTATCGACCGTGCTACACTTCTTGTAAGAGAAGGAGATAAGAAACCGATCATTATCCACATTACAGATGGCAGCATGGAGCTGAAGATTGATTCTGCAATGGGTTCCATGAACGAGGATATTGATATTGAGAAAGAGGGAAAAGATATTCTGATCGGATTTAATCCCAAGTTCCTGATCGATGCACTGAAGGTTATTGATGATGAGACCATCGACATTTACCTGGTAAACCCGAAAGCACCTTGCTTTATCAGAGATGAGGAAGAAACTTACACGTATCTGATTCTTCCGGTTAACATAAATCAGAACCAGGCAAGATAATGACACTTGCCACAGAGAGAAACGTAACAGACAATTGGAAGAGTATGGAAGTGAACACGGACTGCCAATAATGGCTGGAGACAGTCTGGAAAACGAATTGCAGTCGTGATGCCAGAAGAGTGGAGGCAGAAAATTGGAAATCAGAATCAGAGATGAATTTATCAAACTTGGCCAGGCACTGAAACTTGCTGAACTTGTATCAGACGGTGTTGAGGCAAAATATGTGATCAACGACGGACTTGTAAAAGTAAATGGCGAAGTAGATACCAGAAGAGGCCGCAAGGTTTATGGCGGTGACGTTATTTCCTATAATGGCCAGGATGTGAAGGTTCTGTCCGGAAACGAGTAAAATGGCTTATATTGAATCCATAAAATTAAGCAATTTCAGAAATTACGAATCGCTGGAACTTTCTTTTGACAAAGGAACTAATATTTTTTATGGGGATAATGCACAGGGAAAAACCAATATCCTGGAGTCTGTGTATCTGTGCGGAACCAGCAAATCCCATAAAGGAAGCAAAGACCGGGAGATTATCCGCTTTGAACAGGATGAAGCCCATATCCGCATGATGGTGGGAAAAGATTCCATGTCTTATAAGATTGACATGCACCTTCGGAAAAATAAGGCCAAGGGCGTGGCAATCAACGGGCTTCCCATAAAGAAGGCGAGAGAGCTTCTCGGTGTGGTGAATCTGGTTTTCTTTTCCCCGGAGGATCTGAATATTATCAAAAACGGTCCGGGAGAGCGACGAAGATTCATGGACGCGGAGCTTTGTCAGCTGGATAAACTATACCTCACAGATCTTGCCGGATACAATCATGTTCTGAATCAGAGAAATAAGCTGCTGAAGGATATGTATAAGCGACCGGATCTTGGAGCGACTCTGGATGTATGGGATATGCAGCTGGTAAATTATGGCCGTAAGATCATTGGCAAAAGAAGAGAATTTGTGGAGTCCCTTAATGAGATCATTAAGGAAATTCACAGAAATCTTACCGGCGGTATTGAGAATATAGAAGTGATATATGAACCAAGCGTGGAGAGTGAGGCTTTGGAAGAGAGCCTTTTCCGCAACAGAGACCGGGATCTTCGGATGAAAATGACTTCGTCCGGACCTCACAGGGATGACCTAATGGTGGCTGTGAACGGAATTGATATCCGCAAATATGGTTCGCAGGGGCAGCAGAGAACAGCAGCCCTTTCCCTGAAACTTTCGGAGATTTATCTGGTGGAGAAGATCATTCATGATAAACCAGTTCTGCTTCTGGACGATGTCCTTTCGGAGCTGGACAGCAGCCGTCAGAATTATCTTCTTGAGAGTATTCATGATATTCAGACCATGATCACCTGTACTGGTCTGGATGATTTTGTCAGTCATCAGTTTACGATCAATAAAGTGTTTCACGTTGTGGCAGGGCATGTGTATCAGCCGATAGGGGGTCCTGCAGATAAATAAGCTTGCGAAGTAGTATGCGATATGCTAAACTGGCATTAACTATGGAAAGTTGGTGAAAAATTTGGACAAAGAGGAATTTCGGGTTAAACTTGAAGAGATTAACCATTTAGTAGAACAGAAAGACTATAAGGGAGCCATGAATGTTGTAGACAGCATTGACTGGCGCCGTGTGAAAAATGTTCGTACCCTTTGTGTGGTTGGTGAAATCTATGCTGCCAATAAACGCTATGAGGACAGCAAGGAAATTTTCCTGCTGGCTTATCACAGAGCCTCCATTGGTAAGAACATTCTTTATCGTCTTGTAGAAGTTTCCCTGAAGCTGGGACAGGTTTCCGAGGCAGTGGAATTTTATCAGGAGTACAGGGAAGTTGCGCCAAATGATAATACGCAGTACATCCTGAAATACAAGATCCTGAAAGTAAAAAAGGCTCCTCTTGCAGAGCAGATCAAGGTTCTGGAGGATTATAAGGAGAAAGAATTTACCGAAAAATGGTCTTACGAGCTTGCCAAACTGTACTATCAGGATGGTGACAAAGAGAAATGTCTGGAGCTTTGCAACGAGATCATTCTCTGGTTCAACGAGGGTAACTACGTGATGAAGGCTATGGACCTGAAACAGCGTATGGGTGCTCTTACCGGCGAGGAGAAAGAGCGGTATGAACAGCAGTTTGTACCGAAGCTTCTGAAACCTGAGGAAGCAGATACCATCAAGGAAGAAGAGAAAGCACCGAAAGCTGAGAACCAGGGAAGCGAATCTATTGAAAGTATTCAGATCAAGAGCGAGGATCTGGATGGCGTAGAGAGTCTTCAGGATAAAATTTCCAAAGGACTTCGTGACATCTTTGGAAGCCGTAAGATGGATGAAATGGAAGACAGCATTGTTTCCACTGAGCAGACGAAAGAGGTTCAGGAAGAAATGCTTCGTGATCCGGCTTCTGAGAAAGAATATGAAAGTGTACCGGAGCTGGAGCCTGAAACTGGCAAGGTGAAAGTGGAGAATACCAAGGAGAATGTTGCTGAAGAATCTGTGAGTACAGCAGATGAGACTGCGGAGGAATCAGCAGAAGCAGTTTCCGAAGAGAATACAGAAGGTTTAGAGAATGCAGATCATTCAGAGTCTGCAGAAGAGAAGAACGCATTTTCCACAGAAACAGAAACACCTGTTGAGAACCTGAAAATGCCTACACTGAATATTCCGGATTCTATGAAGAATATGGTACCGGAAGAGATTGAGGTTCCCAAGGCGCCTGTACAGAATAACCTTTTCAGTGATGAGGCTGATGCTGCGGAGAAAATAAAAGACGAGAAACCTGCATTTGATTTTTCAAATTTCAATCTGGAGGATACGATTCTTGCTGCTGCTTCTGCACAGGGAATTGAAATTCCGGATGAGAAGGTAGATGAAGAGAAAGTTCAGGAAGAAAATAAAGAAATTGTAGAAGTCGCCAAAGAAATATCTACACAACCTCAGAAAGCTGTAAAAGAAGAAAAAGTAGAGAAGATTCCGGAAGAAGAGGAAGTTATCACTGAGGACGAGGAAGAAATCGAGCCAGAACCAGAACAGAAAAAGCCGGTTGTAGAACTTGAGGAAGAGGAATTCCTTTCCGAAGAGGATCTTCAGGCTGCTGAGGATGAGTTTATGAATGGTCCGGCAGGTCATAAGGAGAAAGAAGAGCCTTCTGATGATTCCATGTCTGAGGATGAATTTATTGCCAAGCTTCTCAGAGAGAGCATTGGAGAAGAAGAGGATGAGGATATGCCTCCAGCTGCTGATGATGTGGTTGAAACGGAAGATGCAGAGGAAGAACCGGAAGATTCTGAGGACGAAAACTTTGATTTTGACGAGGATGAAGAGGAAGAAGAGTCTTCTGAATCTCTTTCCGAGGAAGAGGAACTGGAACAGTTTATCGATTCTATTCAGCCAAAGGATAAGAGAAATCCATCTGACATTGTGCCAAGAGAGAAATCACTTACCGATGATGAGAAGAAGCTGTTTACATATTTTGTAAAGGTTCCGGGAATGCGGGAACAGCTGATCAGTGCACTTTGCGATGTGCAGATGGCAGCGGCTGATAAGACCTCCAAGACTGGAAACGTGATCGTCATGGGTGGGAAAGAAACTGGTAAGACAAGACTGATCGCAAGTCTGATTCCGGCAATCTGTAAAGAGCTGAATCTGCCGGCTTCCAAGGTGGCTTATGTGTTTGCCGACCAGCTGAATGAGATGGATATTACGAAAGTGATTGGTAAACTTAGCGGTGGTTTCCTTGTCATTGAGAATGCTAATCAACTGACACAGGAAACAGTGGATATTCTGGATAAGGCTATGGAGTTCCGCACAGACGGACTTACTGTGATTATTGAGGATGAGAAGATCGGAATGCGTAAGCTGATTGCAAGATTCCCGAAATTTGCCAAGAAGTTTACATCCATGATCAACATTCCGGTATTTACCAATGATGAACTTGTAAACTTTGCAAGAGTTTACACCAAGGAAAATGGTTACAAGATCGACCAGATGGGAATGCTTGCATTGTATAATCTGATCGGTGTGAACCAGAAAGAAGACCAGCCTATGAACATTGGCGCAGTTAAGGAAATGCTTGACGCAGCAATGGCGAAATCCCAGGGCGGACTTCTGAAGTTTAATAAGAAAAAGAGAGTAGACCGTGATGGATTTACGGTTCTTTATGAGAAAGATTTTGCAAAATAAGTAATAGGGGAATTGCAGACAGCTGCCCAGATTGTGTGATTTGCAGATAATGATTAAATAATTTAAAAGAAAGAGGAAATTAATATGACCAGACCTTATTTAGGAAATCCGAAATATACCATTGAAGTTCTTCAAAAGTATAATTTTGCTTTCCAGAAAAGGTTTGGTCAGAATTTTCTTATCGATACCCATGTTCTGGAAAAAATAATCGAGGCTTCCAAGATCACCAAGGATGATTTTGTTCTGGAAATCGGACCGGGTATTGGAACCATGACCCAGTATCTGGCTGAGGCAGCCAGAGAAGTGGTGGCTGTAGAGATTGATAAGACATTGATCCCGATTCTGGAAAATGATACTTTGAAAGACTGGGATAATGTGACTGTGATCAACGAGGATATCCTGAAAGTTGATATTGCGGCGCTGGCACAGGAGAAAAATGGGGGCAAGCCTATCAAGGTGGTTGCCAATCTGCCTTATTATATTACCACACCAATCATCATGGGACTTTTTGAAAACCATGTTCCCATTTCTTCCATCACCATTATGGTACAGAAGGAAGTGGCAGACAGAATGCAGGTTGGTCCTGGAACAAAGGATTACGGTGCTTTGTCTCTGGCTGTTCAGTATTATGCCAGACCGCAGATCATTGCGAATGTTCCGCCAAACTGTTTTATGCCAAGACCGAAGGTGGGAAGTGCTGTTATCCAGCTTGTGAGATATGAAGAGCCGCCAGTGCAGGTGGACAATGAGAAGCTGATGTTCAGGCTGATCCGGGCATCTTTTAATCAGAGAAGAAAAACATTGGTAAATGGACTGAAGAACTCCCAGGAGCTTGATTTTTCAAAAGAGGAAATTGAGAAAGCTATGGCAGAGACCGGAATTCTGGTAAATGTGAGAGGCGAAGCGCTTACTTTAGCAGAATTTGCTGATCTTGCAAACGCATTTAATAAATTGAGATAGATATCAAGAACGGGGCGTAAGCCCCGTTCTTGATATCTTCGGATTGCTTCGCAGCGTTGCGGCTCCCGTGATCCTTCACATGTTCGGAAATGATTTACTGCATAAATCTTATACAATAAAAATCACCCGGTGGCTAGACGGGTGATTTTTATTTTGTCTCAAATATATTTTTTAAAAGGAAGGAGAGTCAATCACTTTTGGGTGACTGACATATGAAAAAGAAATTTTATAAAAATAATGTTGGCTGTTATTATTTTTATGATGTTAGTATATCGGGAAAGTTTGAAAGAATCGTGTTTATCTTATGAAAAATTAGTGAACGAATTTGAAAAGATTTGTAACTTCCTGGAAAAATGGGCTGTTTTTGGAGATTAGTTATAAAAAGATTATAAAGTTTTTAGATACATTTTACAAATAAAAGGAAAAGGTGTAGTATAATGGGCTGGAATCTGGAGGAAGATTTATTTCCGGTATTGATTAAATTTCAGAAGAAAATTACTTGATATGAGGAAATCAGATCATAAATATGACCAGATTCCAGCAGTTTGTGAACAGAATATTAACTATTGCTGGTCAGACCATGAACAGCAGCTATTTAATTGTTACTGGAGAGATTTGAACAGATGACATTTAATCGTTACTGGGCAAGTCTTGAACAGCAACATTCAATCAGGAGGTAATTATCATGATAAAAATGAAAAAATCAGCAGCACTTATCCTTGCAGGAGTTCTTGCATGTTCCATGCCGATGCCGGTTATGGCATCCAGTGATACAGAAGTAGTAGAAAGTCTTCTGGACAGTGGAATTGATTTTCTTGCTTCTGACCCTGGAAAAGCAGTAGACATTATTATGTATGCCAAGGATCTTGTAGACCAGCAGAACATCACAGATGACCAGGTACGAAGTGCTGTAACTCAGGCAGCAGACCATTTTGGGGTATCTCTTTCTGATTCAGAGGTAGATTCCCTTGTTTCTGTAGTACGCAAGGTTCTGGATGCAAAAATTGACGAAGATGCTCTTAGAAGCGATGTAAATTCTGTATACAGTAAGCTGCAGGATATGGGTGTTACAAAGGATGATGCCAAAGGTCTTGTGTCGAAGTTAATCGAATTTGTAAAAGGATTATTCGAATGAGAAATGTAAAATGTGCAAAATGTATAACTTTACCAAATTAAAGTAAAGATGCAAATGTGGTAAATTTATAAAAAAAGAGGAAAATAAAAGAAGAAATTGTGCAAATAAAACAAATGTTCATTATTCGTTAACAATTTGCATGTATTTTGTTCATAAGTATCTGATACTATATAATCAGTTCGAAAGAACATACACAGAAGACGTTGTAATGACACCATTACACATAAAATTTTTTCATAATAATCGCCCCGGCAGCTACTGCCGGGGCACTCCTCGTTTTAGAGCGTATTTGAAAAAGTATTCCTGCAATCTGCACGCTCTGGAGCGTGTTTGAAAAAGGTTTTTTGCAAGATGTGCGTCACAATTTTGGGGAAAATTTGTCTGAATATGCCGCTCTTTAAACGCCAGATATTACACTCTGACGCTTAAAGAGCGGTGTTTTTTCGAATGTACATTCCAAAATTTATTTGCAACGAATAAGCGGTGTGCTATAATGAAGCAAAAACAGGGGCAAAGGAGTCTAGGTCATGGCAGAGACAATGAAGGATTACGAAGCAGAACTTGAAGCTTCTTTTAAGAAAATTGAAGAAGGCGACATTCTCACAGGAACAGTTGTGAGTGTAGATGATAAAGAAATTATTGTAGATTTAAAATATTATGCAGAAGGTATTATCCCGGTAGAAGATTACAGCAGAGAGCCGGGCTTTAACGTTAAAGAAGAAGTACACCCTGGAGATGAAGTTTCCGCCACAGTCGTAAGAAAAGACGATGGAAACGGCAACATCCTTTTATCCAAAGTTGAGGCTACTGACGTCCTGGCTTGGGACAAATTAAAAGAGCTGAAAGCCTCCGGAGAGGTTCTTGATGTAGTGGTAAAAGGTGTAGTAAACGGCGGTGCAGTTGCTTATGTAGAAGGTGTGCGCGGCTTTATCCCGGCCTCCAAGCTGGCCTTGAATTACGTAGAAGACACCAACGAATATCTGAACAGACACATCCAGGTTCAGGTAATCGATGTCAATAAAGAGGACAAAAAACTGATTCTTTCTGCGAAAGAAATTTTAAGGGAAAAAGCAGAAGAGGAAAGAAAGAATAAAATTTCCAATATCCAGCCAGGCTTTGTAACAGAAGGAACTGTAGAGAGCCTTCAGCCATACGGCGCATTTGTAGATCTTGGAAACGGCGTATCCGGACTGGTACATATTTCCCAGATTTGCGAAAAGAGAATCCGTAAACCATCAGAAGTTCTTGCAGTTGGAGATAAGGTGAAAGTAAAAGTAACTGCAGTGAAAGATGGAAAACTGAGCCTGAGTATCAAAGAAGCAACTGATATGATGGCAAAAGAAGTGGAAGAAGAGAAAATTGAAATCCCACAGTCCGGAGAAGAGGCAACCACATCTCTGGGAGCTTTATTTGCAAATATTAAACTGAATTAATATAAAGTGCAGATTTGGACGATTAAGACAATCGCCCAAAATGAAAATCTTCTGTAGAGCGTGTTTGAAAAGTAGACCCGAAATAAAAAACTCTATTTACAGATGAAAAGTGTGCAGAGGTCAGCTGAATTTTGGAAGGAAGAATGTGAATGAAGAATCAGAAAGTATTTGTAATGGGACATAAGAATCCGGATACGGATTCTATTTGTTCGGCAATTGCTTACGCAGATATCAAAAACAGAACCACCCAGACCAAGCGTTATATTCCAAGACGTGCCGGTCAGATCAATGAAGAGACCCAGTATGTACTGAATCGTTTTGGCGTACAGCCACCGGCTTATCTGGGAAATATCGGAACGCAGGTAAAAGATATGGATATCCGTCCAAAACCGGATGCAGACCGTACCATGTCCCTGAAAAATGCCTGGGATATGATGCAGAATAAAGGCATTGTGACCCTTCCCATCTGTAACAGCGAGGATGAGCTGGAGGGAATTGTAACAATCGGCGATATTGCTGATGTTTACATGGATACCAAGGACAGCTATCTTCTTTCAAATGCCAGAACCCAGTATAACAAGATCAGGGATACTCTTGACGGTGAAATCGTGGAAGGAAACGGTCACGGTTATTTTACCAAAGGGAAAATCCTTATTGGAACTGCTGATCCGGAGGTAATGAAGAACTATATCGAAGAAAATGATATGGTTATTCTTGGAAATCGTGAGGAAGATCAGTTAAAGGCAATAGAACTGAATGTAAGCTGCATTATTGTAGGAATGAGTATTCAGGTAAGTGAGAAGGTAATAAAGAAAGCTCAGGAGAGACAGATCATCATTATCTCTTCTCCATATGATACCTACACAATTGCCCGCATGATCAACCAGAGTATTCCGGTAAATTATGTGATGAAAAAAGATAATCTGGTAACTTTCAACACTGAGGATTTCACAGATGATATCCAGGATGTTATGATCAAGCACCGCCACCGTGCATTCCCTGTTATCAATAAGCGGGGAAAATGTGTGGGAACCATTTCCAGACGAAATTTCCTTGACATGCACAAGAAACAGGTAATTTTGGTAGATCATAATGAGAAAGACCAGGCTGTTGATAATATTGAGAAAGCAGAGATTCTGGAGATCATTGATCATCATAAGCTTGGTTCTCTGGAAACTATGAAGCCGATTAATTTCAGAAATGAGCCAGTTGGATGTACTGCGACAATCCTTTACCGGATTTATGACGAGCAGCGACTGGAGATTCCGCCTAAGATTGCAGGACTTCTCTGTGCAGCCATTATTTCCGATACCTTAATGTTCCGTTCCCCAACCTGCACCCAGCAGGACAAGATCGCAGCAAGTGCGCTTGCACTGATCGCGGACATTAAGATTGAAGATTTCGCAAGAGAAATGTTTAAGGCTGGAAGCAATCTGAAAGATAAAGCACCTGAAGAAATTTTCTATCAGGATTACAAGAAATTTATTGCAGAAGGAAATGTGGCTTTTGGTGTTGGACAGATCAGTTCCATGGACGAGGAAGAGCTTCAGGAGATCAAAGTTCGTCTGAAACCATTTATGGTAAGCGAGTGCGGACGCCATGGAATTACCCGTGTTTACTTTATGTTAACCAATATTATGGACGAGTCCTCAGATGTAATTTATTACGGCGAGGGCAGCGAGGAAATGGGAAAAATCGCATTCCAGCAGGAACCGGAGGATAAGTGCTTCCACCTGAAAGGCGTGGTTTCCCGTAAGAAACAGATGATCCCGGCTATGATGGAAGCTGCACAGATCATGGCAAATGACTTTAACTGATAATAAAGATTTTCCCGGCAAAGAGGCTGTTAAAAGATACTGCTCACAAAGTGAAAAGTAACGCAGATGGTTCTTTGCACGGGAAATTTTCACATAAAAGAGGAGCAAAAATATGGCAAAACAGACCTGGAAACCAGGCAATATGCTTTACCCGCTTCCTGCTGTGATGGTCAGCGTTACAGATGGCGAGGGTAATGATAATATAATAACAGTAGCGTGGGCTGGCACCGTGTGTACCAACCCGCCAATGGTAAGCATCTCCGTTCGTCCCACCAGATTTTCTTACGATATGATCTGCAAGACAAAGGAATTTGTTCTGAACCTTACCACAGAAGAGCTTGCATACGCCACCGATTATTGTGGCGTGCGGTCCGGCAGAGAGGTTGATAAATTTCAGGAGCTTCATCTTACCAAAGAAAAGGCGGATCAAGTGAAGGCACCAATGATCGGTGAAGCTCCTGTAAATATTGAATGTAAAGTTAAGAAAATTGAGAAGCTTGGTTCTCATCACATGTTCCTTGCGGAAGTAGTTGCAGTGCATGCGGACGAAGCCTATATGGATAAAAATAATAAATTTCAGCTGAATCAGTCAAAACTGATGGTATATTCCCATGGAGAATATCTGGGACTTGGAAAGAAACTGGGCACCTTTGGATATAGCGTAAAAAAAGGAAAAAAGCATAATCAGAAACTTAAAAATCATCCATTAAAAAACCGAACCCAGTAACAATTTTTTAATATGATTGCAATAATGGCTCTTATGTGTTATTATTTAAAGGAGTATCGAATGAAAATGAATAATATAACATTAATTGGAATGCCCGGTGCAGGTAAAAGCACACTGGGCGTTGTTCTTGCGAAAATACTTGGATACGAATTTTTAGATTCAGACCTTTTAATACAAAAAGAAGAAAAAAGACGTCTTTATCAGATCATTGATGAAGAAGGAGAAGAAGGTTTCAAGGCTATTGAGAATCGCGTAAATGCGTCGATTGATACAGAGAATACTGTAATTGCTACTGGGGGAAGTGTGGTATATTGCAGTGAAGCCATGGAACACTTGAAATCAATTGGGAAGGTAGTTTACCTCAGCCTTTCTCTGGAGTCTCTTGAGAAACGGCTTGGAAATCTTAAGAAGCGGGGAGTTCTTCTGAAAGAAGGACAGACCTTGAAGAGTTTATATGAGGAGCGAGTTCCCTTATACGAGAAATATGCAGACATTGTGGTAGATGAAGAAGGGAAAGATTTGGAAGCAAGTCTGCAGGCACTTTTGGAAACACTACAGACAGGGGTTATTAAGTAACTGTAGATCGTTACTATTCGCGGAATGTGTTACGATGAACGAAGTGAACAGTAACTGTGAATCAGAGGAGGGCTGTCAGGTTATTGGAGAGAAATTGACAATAGCCTTTTTGGCTCGCGGAGTAAGAATAATAGAGGTGTATTATGGAACAGTATGTGATTAAAGGTGGAAATCCGCTTGTTGGTGAAGTAGAGATAGCAGGTGCAAAGAATGCAGCGCTGGCTATTTTATCAGCAGCCATTATGACGGATGAGACAATTCTCATCGAGAATCTGCCTGACGTCAGAGACATCAACGTTTTACTGGAGGCAATAGCTGGCATCGGAGCACAGGTTGACAGAATCAATAAATCAACTGTTAAGATCAATGGTTCTACCATTGGTGATGTAAGTGTAGATTATGAGTACATTAAGAAGATCCGTGCATCTTACTATCTTCTTGGTGCATTACTTGGTAAATATAAAAGAGCGGAAGTTCCTCTTCCAGGTGGCTGCAATATCGGAAGCCGTCCGATCGATCAGCATCTGAAAGGATTCAGAGCCCTTGGTGCGAAAGTTGATATTCTTCATGGAGCCATTGTTGCGGAAGCATCAAATCTCCATGGAAGCCATATTTTCCTGGATGTAGTATCTGTAGGAGCGACCATCAATATTATGATGGCAGCATCTCTTGCACCAGGACGTACGATTATTGAAAATGCTGCCAGAGAGCCACACGTAGTAGATGTTGCCAACTTCCTGAACAGCATGGGAGCCAATATCAAAGGTGCTGGTACAGATGTGATCCGTATCAAGGGTGTTGAGAAGCTTCACCGCACAGAGTATTCTATCATTCCGGACCAGATCGAGGCAGGAACCTTTATGTTCGCTGCAGCAGCTACCGGTGGTGATGTCACAGTTAAGAATGTAATTCCAAAGCATCTCGAAGCTACTACAGCCAAGCTTGAGGAAATCGGATGTGAAGTTCAGGAGTTTGATGATGCCGTACGTGTACGTGCAGTGGGCAGACTTCATCGCACTCATGTGAAGACTCTTCCATATCCGGGATATCCGACTGATATGCAGCCGCAGATTGCGGTTACCCTGGCACTTGCAGAGGGAACCAGTATTGTAACTGAGAGTATTTTTGAGAATCGCTTCAAATATGCAGATGAGCTTTCCAGAATGGGAGCATGTATCAAGGTTGAAGGCAATTCCGCAATTATCGATGGCGTGAATAAGCTCACTGGTGCAAGGGTAAGTGCACCGGATCTTCGTGCAGGGGCAGCTCTTGTTATTGCTGGACTGGCAGCAGAGGGAATCACCATTGTGGATGATATTGTTTACATCCAGCGTGGCTATGAGAACTTCGAAGAGAAGCTTCGCAGCCTTGGCGCAGAGATCGAGAGAGTTTCCAGTGAGAAGGATATCCAGAAATTCCGTCTGCGTGTAGGGTGAATTGTTAATTTCAGATCGCAGCCTGACCGCCTTGAACTGTTAAGCATCAGACTTAATCTGGCAAAAAATAGTCATAAGACATTAAATGTCTATTGACAATTATAAGCAATCAGTATATTGTATTGCTTGCAACAGGAAAACTGAAGAATAGCCTTTTATTCAGAGTGGTGGAGATACATAGGATCTATGAAGCCACGGCAACCCCTCGAAAGAGAGGAAGGTGCCAACCTGAGCGAGTGATCGAACAATAAGAGGATTGTTTATATAAAAAGTCATTTATAAGACAGTCCGCTTGTCCGGGCTGTTCTTTTTTTCGCGGAAAACATACAACGCAGCGCAGATAGATATTAGCTGTTTTGGAAATTTTCGCTCCATCGAAGAAAGGGAAAAACAAAAGAATGGAAAACAAAGAAAAAATCTTATTTACTTCTGAATCTGTAACCGAAGGTCATCCGGATAAAATTTGTGATGCTATTTCTGATGCCATCCTGGATGCTTTGATTGCACAGGATCCGATGAGCCGTGTAGCTTGTGAGACTGCAACTACAACAGGTCTTGTTCTGGTTATGGGTGAGATCACTTCCAAGGCAAATATCGATATCCAGTCAATCGTAAGAGAGACAATCCGCGAGATTGGTTATACTCGTGGAAAATTCGGATTTGATGCTGATACATGTGCAGTAATCACAGCACTTGATAAACAGTCTGCTGATATTGCAATGGGTGTTGATAAAGCACTTGAGCAGAAAGAGAATCAGATGGATGAGGACGAGCTTGACTCTATTGGAGCTGGTGACCAGGGAATCCAGTTTGGTTATGCTTCCAACGAGACAGAAGAATACATGCCATACGCAATCAACATGGCACACAAACTTTCCCGTCAGCTGACAAAAGTCCGTAAAGATGGCACTCTGAAATATTTAAGACCAGATGGAAAAACTCAGGTAACAGTTGAGTATGACGAGAATGGCAAACCAAGCCGTATTGATGCAGTTGTTTGCTCCACTCAGCATGACCCGGATGTTACACAGGAGCAGATCCATGCAGACATCAAGAAATATGTATTTGATGAGATCATCCCGGCTGACATGGTAGATGAGGATACGAAATACTTTATCAACCCGACCGGACGTTTCGTTATCGGTGGACCAAACGGCGACAGCGGTCTTACAGGACGTAAGATCATTGTTGATACTTATGGCGGAACAGGACGTCACGGCGGCGGTGCTTTCTCCGGAAAAGACTGCACAAAGGTTGACCGTTCTGCAGCTTATGCAGCACGTTATGTTGCAAAGAACATTGTTGCAGCAGGTCTTGCTGACAAGTGCGAGATCCAGCTTTCCTATGCAATTGGTGTTGCACATCCGACTTCTATTCATGTAGAAACATTTGGCACAGGTAAAGTATCTGATGCGAAACTGGTAGAGATCATCCGTGAGAACTTTGACCTTCGTCCGGCTGGAATCATCAAAATGCTTGATCTCCGCCGCCCGATCTACAAACAGACTTCTGCATACGGACACTTCGGCCGTACAGATGTAGATCTTCCGTGGGAGCATCTGGACAAGGTTGATGATCTGAAGAAATATCTTGCGTAAAATTTGGGTAAAAGAAAATGGCTTGTATTGAAGCCTGCTTGAAAATTCCATATTAAAGTTAGAGCCTGGAAGAGACTGGTATATAGCAGAAGAAGTCTTTTCCAGGTTTTTTATGTTGAAAAACTGAATATTATCGAGCTATTTTTTATAGAAAATTAAGAGATGAAATCAGAGCTTTATGCTATAATCTATATAAATCCGGTGAAGCAGTTTCATACGATAGGGAAGCTGTTGAAAATTTCCGTAAAAAGAAGAAAAAGGATAGAACTGTTATGAAGCTAAAAACAAGAATCATTCTGGGATTCACCATGATCATTCTTATGCCTCTGCTTCTGTTTGCCGCCACTTTGTATGGATTCAGCCAGTCACAGGCGCAGAAAGCACAGGCAGTGACTGAGAGCGATGGAACAGTATATGATATTTCCATAACAGACTCAGCCGACAGTCAGGGCAGGGTACATGTAATGGCCAAGGATTTGTTTATCAGTGCGTTTGTAATCCTGATCTCCGTTGCTTTGGTAGTTGGTCTTTGGGTATATCGCAGCATTGCCGTTCCATTGGTTAAATTAAAAAAAGCGACGCAGAATATAAAAGAGGGCAACCTGGATTTCGTTCTGGATGTAGAAGGAAAAGACGAATTTTCTGAGCTCTGTCAGGATTTCGAGGAAATGCGCCGCCGTCTGAAAGAATCTACAGAAGAAAAAAGCCTTATAGAAAAAGAGAACAGAGAGCTGATCAGCAACATTTCCCATGATCTGAAAACTCCGATCACAGCAGTGAAAGGATATGTAGAGGGAATCATGGATGGAGTGGCAGATACCCCTGAGAAAATGGATCGCTATGTCCGCACCATCTACAACAAGACAAATGAGATGGATCATCTGATCAACGAGCTGACTTTTTATTCCAAAATCGATACCAACCGCATTCCTTATACTTTCAGCAAACTAAATGTGGAAGATTATTTTGAAGATTGTTCAGAGGAAGTTGGTCTGGAACTTGAGACCAGGGGAATTGAGCTGGTTTATGCCAACTATGTGGAAAAAGATGTTATGGTAATTGCCGATGGGGAGCAGATCCGCCGTGTTATCCATAACATTATCAGCAACGCTATCAAATATATGGACAAGCCTAAAGGAATCATTCAGATCCGAATCAAGGATGTGGGTGATTTTATCCAGATTGAGATTGAGGACAATGGAAAAGGTATTGGCCCGAAGGATCTGCCTTATATTTTCGACCGTTTTTACCGTACAGATGTTTCACGAAATTCTTCCAAAGGCGGAAGCGGAATCGGTCTTTCCATTGTAAAGAAAATTCTGGAGGACCATGGGGGAAAGGTATGGGCCACAAGCCGTCTTGGAATCGGCACGATCATGTATTTTGTACTTAGAAAATACCAGGAGGTACCAATGAAATGAGCAGAATTCTGATCATTGAAGATGAAGAAGCAATTGCAGAGCTTGAGAAAGACTATCTGGAGCTCTCAGGATTTGAAGTTATAATCTGCAACAGAGGCGATCTGGGGCTTAATATGGCACTGAAAGAAGATTTTGACCTGATTATTCTGGATCTGATGCTGCCGGAGATAGACGGGTTTGAAATCTGCCGCCAGGTAAGAGAAGCTAAGAATACTCCGATCATTATGGTTTCCGCGAAGAAAGATGATATTGACAAGATCCGCGGTCTTGGACTTGGGGCTGACGATTACATGACCAAGCCATTTAGCCCAAGCGAGCTTGTTGCCAGAGTAAAGGCACATATGGATCGCTATAACCGTCTGATCGGCTCCACCACGCAAAAGAACGATATTATTGAGATTCGTGGAATCAAGATCGACAAGACTGCTCGCCGCGTCTGGGTAAATGGTGAGGAGAAAACTTTTACCACCAAGGAATTTGATTTGCTCACATTCCTGGCACAGAATCCAAACAGAGTTTTTACAAAGGAAGAGCTTTTCAGGGAAATCTGGGATATGGAATCGGTAGGCGATATTGCCACAGTTACAGTTCATATCAAGAAAATCCGTGAGAAAATTGAGTATAATAATGCCAAGCCGCAGTATATCGAGACCATCTGGGGCGTGGGATACAGATTTAAAGTGTGATAATTTCTGAGAAAATTGAGAGGTAAGATGAGAAGACTATATAAAGAATTGGAGAACTACGGCAAATCCGACTTTTATCCTTTCCATATGCCTGGTCACAAGCGGAATAAGGCGTGCATAGAGGGGGATTTTCCTATTGAACGTGATATTACAGAAATAGACGGATTCGACGATCTGCATCATTCTGAGGGAATTTTACTTGAAGCGCAGAATGCCTTATCCAGAATGTACGGCACCAGGAAAAGTTTTTTCAGTGTCAACGGAAGTACGGCAGGAATTCTTACTGCCATTTCCGCATCTGTGAAAAAGGGTGGACAGATTCTGGTGGCCAGAAACTGTCATAAGGCTGTTTACCACGCAATATACCTCCGGGAACTGGTTCCCACATATATTTATCCACAATCTGACAACGATTTGGGGATAAATGGTTCAATTTCCGTATCACGTGTGGAAAGATATCTTGAGGAAAATCCGAAAATCGAAGCGGTACTTATTACATCGCCTACTTATGATGGCGTGGTTTCAGATGTGCGCCAGATTGCGGAGGCTGCCCACAAACATGGAATTCCGCTGATCGTGGATGAAGCCCACGGTGCTCATTTCAGATTCTCTGACTATTTTCCTGTTTCAGCAACAGATCTGGGAGCAGATGTGGTGATCCAGAGCTTTCACAAAACATTGCCGGCCATGACCCAGACTGCAGTGCTTCATCTGTGCAGTGAACGTGTAAGTGAGAAGCTGATCCGCAGATTTCTTGGAATTTATGAGACCAGCAGTCCGTCTTATATACTTATGTCCAGTCTGGATGCCTGTGTAGCGAAGCTGGAAAAAGACAGCGGACGATTATTTGATGAATTTACGGAAAATCTGGAAGCCGCCCGCAGACAGCTTGGTCAGCGCAGGTATATACGTCTGTTACAGACACCGGAAGAGACTGGGGAAGAAAAGGACGAACAGGGCACAACAGAAATATTTGATTATGACCGCTCTAAGCTGATTCTGTCCACATTGCACAGCAGTTTAAATGGTCCGGAACTTGCGGGAATCCTTCGAAGAAAATATCATCTGGAAGTTGAGATGACTACAGAGAATTATGTGCTTGCACTGGCAGCAGTTGGAGACACCAGGGAAGGATTCCGGAGACTTTGCAAAGCTATAGAAGAAATCGACAGGCAGGAAGCTGAACTGGCAGAGAAGAGCAGGAATATAACAGAGAAAATAGCTGTTGGAAATTCAGATTATGTACCGAAAGTGGAAAGGCAGAATTGTGTTAAATGTAATTCTGAAGATTGTGAAAGCTGTGACAAAAAGGATACCCGCAGCGATGGCTTGCGAAATAAAAAATATGCCTGCAAGTGTGGTCATATGAAGCAGCTTATGTCCATTTCCAGGGCAATGGATGCCCCATCCCAGCTTTGTCTTCTGGAAGAAAGTGCAGGGAAAATTGCCGCAGAATTTGTATATCTTTATCCGCCGGGGATTCCCATTATTGTTCCAGGCGAACAGATTACTGGACTTTTTACAAGGAATGTGAGAAGATATATGGAGCAGGGACTGAATCTTCACGGTCTTTGCGGAGAAAATAACGAAACAATAAGCGTAGTAAAGGAGCAGGCAGAGGTGTAACCCCTGCCTGATACATTATGGGAAAAATATTTTACATTATGGGAAAAAGCGCGTCTGGTAAGGATCATATATATGCCAGGCTGGCAGCACATGAGGGATTGGGACTCAAGAAACTGGTTCTTTATACTACCCGTCCAATTCGTGCAGAGGAAGAGAATGGTAAACAGTACTATTTCGTGGATGATAAAAAGCTGGAAGCATTTCGAAGCAGCGGAAATCTGATCGAGGCCAGAGCTTATCATACAGTACATGGAATATGGAACTATTTTACAGCAGATGACGGTCAGGTGGATTTGGAAAATGCTGACTATATGGGAATCGGTACACTTGAATCTTATGTGAAAATGAGAGAATACTATGGAAAAGAGAATGTTTGCCCTGTTTATATCGAAGTGGAGGACGGAGAGCGTCTTGCAAGAGCATTGAAAAGAGAGCGTGGTCAGGAGATACCCCGCTATGAGGAAATGTGCAGAAGATTTCTTGCAGATCAGGAGGATTTTTCCGAAGAAAAAATTGCTGCTGCCGGGATTACGAGAAAATTCCAGAATGTTGATCTGGAGGAATGTGTAGAGGAAATTGCTGAATATATAAAACATGCGTAAAAAGTATAAAGTATGATTTCTGTGCATCGCGAAGCGTGTTACTGGTCACGGAGTGCGCAGTAACATTTTTTGTTGATAAGTGAATAAATTCACAAAAAACTATAGCATGATTTTGTCGTACATGATAGAATTAAAGGGTAAATACATTTAGAGTGTATTTGTACAAAATAAGCTATGCAGGGGTGCTGACCGCAGCCTTTGACAATAGCGAAAATGATAGGGTGAGGTGATTCCGATGTTAGGGTTTAACGACATTATAGGACATGAAGAGATAATCAGACATTTGAAGAATGCCATACAGACAGAGAAAGTGTCCCATTCGTATATTTTTACAGGTGACCCTGGTTCTGGAAAGAAATTGCTGGCAGGAACCTATGCGATGACATTGCAGTGTGAAGAGGGCGGTACGGAGCCTTGCGGACATTGTGATTCCTGCAAGAAGGCAATCGGTAAGAATCACCCGGATATCATTATGGTGACCCATGAGAAGCCAAATGTGATTACAATTGACGAAATCAGGGAACAGATTATCAATGATGTGGATATTAAGCCATACTGCAGCCCATACAAGATTTATATTGTGGCAAATGCAGAGCTGATGAATCCCCAGGCACAGAATGCTCTTCTGAAGACCATTGAAGAGCCGCCGGAATATGCAGTTATCATGCTTCTCACAAGCAATATTGATGCTCTGCTGCCGACCATTCGTTCCAGATGTGTACGTCTGGATCTGAAGGTTGTAGATGACGGTCTGGTAAAGAAGTACCTGATGGAACATCTCCATATACCGGATTATCAGGCTGAGATCGATGCTTCCTATGCTCATGGCAGTATTGGCAGAGCGAAACAGGTAGCTACTTCCCAGGAGTTTGCAGATATGACCCAGAATGCACTCCGCATCCTGAAGAATGCAGACGGAATGGAAGTATATGAGCTTACAGAAGCAATCAAGGAGCTTTCCAATGACAAGCAGAACATCAGTGACTATCTGGATCTTTTCCAGTTCTGGTTCCGTGATGTACTGATGTTTAAGGCTACACGGGAAGTTGATAATCTTGTATTTAAGCAGGAAATAAATTATATAAGGGAACAGGCAAGCCAGCGTTCCTATGAGAACCTGGAGAAGATTCTGGATGCACTGGAGAAAACAAAAGTACGTCTTCGTGCCAATGTAAATACAGAACTTGCTCTTGAGCTTCTGTTCCTTACAATCAGGGAGAAATAGAATGGCAAAAGTAGTAGGCGTAAGATTTCGGAATGTAGGTAAGATCTATTACTTCAATCCGAAGAACTATAAAGTGAAACCGGGCGATCATGTAATTGTGGAGACTGCCCGCGGTGTTGAGTATGGAAAGGTGGTGCTTGCACCTAAGGATGTGGTGGATGACCAGGTGGTACATCCTTTGAAGGAAGTGCTTCGTGTGGCTACCAAAGACGATGATGAAAGAGAGAAGTATAACAGGGAGCGTGAGAGGGACGCTTTCAAGATCTGCCAGAAGAAGATTCGCGAGCATGGACTTGAGATGAAGCTGATTGACGCAGAGTATACTTTTGATAACAATAAAGTGTTGTTTTACTTTACAGCAGACGGCAGAATTGATTTTCGCCAGCTGGTAAAGGATCTTGCATCTATTTTTAAGACAAGAATTGAACTTCGCCAGATTGGTGTAAGAGATGAAACAAAAATTCTTGGAGGAATCGGTATCTGCGGCAGATGTCTCTGCTGTCATACTTATCTTTCCGAGTTTGCACCTGTATCCATCCGAATGGCCAAGGAACAGAATCTCTCTCTGAACCAGACGAAGATTTCAGGTGTATGCGGAAGACTGATGTGCTGTCTGAAGAATGAGCAGGAGACCTATGAGGAGCTGAATCGCAGACTTCCGGGAATCGGAGATACGGTAACTACTCCAGACGGAATCCAGGGCAATGTACAGAGTGTAAATGTACTCCGCCAGCTTGTAAAGGTAGTAGTAGAAATTGGTGATGAGAAAGAAATTCAGGAATTCCCTGTAGGCGAACTGAAATTCCGTTCCAGAAAAAAGAAAGTAAAAGTCTCTGAACAGGAATTAAAGGAACTGAAGGATCTTGAAGATAAAAAGGGAGATTCCAAATTAGATGATTAATGATCTTGTGAAGGAGAATGAGCGGATAGATGATCTGCAGAATGGCTATTATATCATTCAGGATCCCCGGAAATTCTGCTTCGGTATGGACGCTGTTCTTTTATCTGGGTTTGCCAGAGTGAAGAAGGGAGAGAAGGTTCTCGATATGGGAACGGGAACTGGTATTATTCCGGTACTCCTTGCTTCCAAGACTGTGGGAGAGCATTTCACAGGTCTGGAAATCCAGGAAGAGTGTGCTGAAATGGCAGCAAGAAGTGTGAAATACAATAACCTGGAGGACAGGGTCAGTATCAGACAAGGTGATATTAAGGAGGCTGTCAGTATTTTCGGGGCAGCTTCTTTTCATGTTGTCACCTGCAATCCGCCCTATATGATCGGGCAGCATGGACTGACCAATCCGCATATGCCAAAGGCAATCGCCCGACATGAGATCCTTTGTACTCTTGAGGATGTGGTAAGCCAGGCTTCGAAGCTTCTTGGAGACAGAGGACGTTTTTACATGGTACACAGACCGTTCAGACTGACAGAAATTATGCAGGTTTTGACGAAATATAAGCTGGAGCCTAAGCGTATGCAGCTTGTTTATCCATACATTGACAGGGAGCCTAATATGGTGCTCATAGAAGCCCTGAAAGGCGGCAATTCCCGGATTACTGTGGAAAGACCGCTGATCGTGTATGAGAAGCCGGGAGTTTATACGAAGGAAATTCTGGAAATGTACGATATGATTTAAAAAGATCGCAAATAAAAAATGAAAAACAGATGATTGCAGAAGGGAGAAAAATATGAGTGGTAAATTATATCTATGTGCCACGCCAATCGGAAATCTGGAGGATATTACGCTTCGCGTGCTCCGTGTTCTGAAGGAAGTGGATCTGATCGCTGCGGAAGACACCCGCAACAGTATCAAGCTTCTCAATCATTTTGACATAAAAACTCCAATGACCAGTTACCATGAGTACAACAAAGTGGAGAAAGCCTACACCCTCATTGAGAAAATGCAGGAGGGTCTGAATGTGGCTCTGATCACAGATGCGGGAACACCTGGAATTTCTGACCCAGGGGAAGTATTGGCTGCTATGTGTTACGATGCCGGAATTGAAGTAACTTCGCTTCCAGGCCCGGCAGCATGCATCACGGCTCTTACCCTGTCCGGACTTTCCACCCGCAGATTTGCATTCGAGGCCTTTTTACCTCCGGATAAAAAAGAGAGGAAAGCCATTCTGGAAGAGTTGAAAAACGAAACCCGCACCATCATCCTTTATGAGGCACCCCATCACTTGGTTGGTACCCTGCAGGAATTGTACCAGGCTCTTGGAAACCGCAGAATGACTCTTTGCCGTGAGCTTACCAAGAAGTATGAAACGGCATTTCGGACAACAATCGAAGATCTGATTGCTTTTTACAAAGATCAGAAGCCCCTTGGAGAGTGTGTCCTGGTGATCGAGGGCAGAAGCCGAAAGGAAATGGAACAGGAGTCACAGGAATCCTGGAGAGACATCTCCATTGAGGAACATATGGCGATTTATGAGAATCAGGGGATCGCACGCAAAGAGGCAATGAAGATGGTTGCAAAGGATCGAGGTGTGACAAAAAGAGATATTTACCAGGCGCTTTTGCTGCAAAAATAGAGAAGAAACTGTTCTGGCAGGTGTTATTCCTGACAAGCAGACATATAGGGGGAGATAAGGCGTATTTTTGACGGATATCCGTTGAAAATACGCCGTTTTTTTTACATCTTGAAATGGCTTTTAACTGGCAAAAACGGGGATTTTGTGCTATAATAAATCTGTATTTTTATGCGCAAAAACAGGAATGAGATCTGGCAGCAGAAATGAGCCGTAAATTCCTGTAACTTTTTAATAGATCATAACAGGAGGAATATCATGGGCGAAACAAATACAGAATACGGAGCGGACCAAATCCAGATTCTGGAGGGTCTGGAAGCCGTACGTAAGAGACCTGGTATGTACATTGGAAGTACATCCAGCCGTGGTCTCCATCATCTTGTATACGAAATCGTGGACAATGCCGTAGATGAGGCACTGGCTGGTTACTGTACAGAAATAAATGTAGCGATCAATCCTGATAACTCCATCACAGTTGTAGATAATGGACGAGGCATTCCGGTAGGAATCAATCATAAAGCCGGCATTCCAGCTGTAGAGGTGGTATTTACCATTCTTCATGCCGGCGGTAAGTTTGGCGGTGGAGGATACAAGGTATCAGGAGGTCTTCACGGAGTAGGTGCATCCGTTGTTAATGCACTTTCTGAATGGCTTGAAGTATCAATCTGCAGAGATGGAAAGAGATATGAGCAGCGTTACGAGCGTGGTAAGACAATGTATCCGCTTAAGGAAGTTGGAGAATGTGGTGATTCTACCGGAACTACTGTTACTTTCCTCCCGGACAAGCAGATATTCGAGGAGACTGTATACGATTACGATATCCTGAAACAGCGTCTCCGTGAAATGGCTTTTCTTACCAAAGGTCTGAAGATCATTCTTACTGACAAGCGGGAAGGTATGGAAAGGGAGAAAACTTTCCACTATGAAGGTGGTATCCGTGAATTTGTAACTTATCTGAACAGAAGTAAAGAAGCTCTTTATCCGGAGATCATTTACTGCGAGGGTGAGAAGGACGGTGTGGCGGTTGAAGTTGCCATGCAGCACAATGATTCTTATACAGAGAATACTTACGGATTTGTAAACAATATTAATACTCCTGAAGGCGGTACCCATATTACTGGTTTCAGAAATGCCATTACAAACACATTTAACGATTACGCCAGAAAGAATAAGCTTCTCAAGGACAGCGAGCCAAACCTTTCCGGTGATGATATCCGAGAAGGCCTGACAGCCATTGTCAGCGTTAAAATTGGCAATCCGCAGTTTGAAGGCCAGACGAAGCAGAAACTTGGCAACAGTGAGGCCAGAGGAGCTGTAGACAGTGTTGTAAGCAAACAGCTGGAGATTTTTCTGGAACAGAATCCTGCTGTAGCCAAGGCAACTGTAGAGAAGTCTGTACTTGCCCAGAGAGCCAGAGAGGCAGCGCGTAAGGCCCGAGATCTTACCAGAAGGAAGTCTGCCCTTGACAGTATGTCCCTTCCAGGCAAGCTTGCCGATTGCTCGGACAAGAATCCGGAGAATTGCGAAATCTATATCGTAGAGGGTGATTCCGCGGGTGGCTCTGCGAAGACAGCTCGTAACCGTGCTACACAGGCTATCCTTCCTCTTCGTGGAAAAATACTGAACGTAGAGAAAGCCCGTCTGGACAAGATTTATGCAAACAAAGAGATCAAGGCTATGATCACAGCCTTTGGCACCGGTATTCATGATGATTTCGATATTTCCAAACTGAGATATCACAAGATCATCATTATGACTGATGCCGATGTTGACGGTGCCCACATTGCCACACTGCTTCTTACATTCCTGTACAGATTTATGCCGGAACTGATCAAGCAGGGCTATGTATATCTGGCACAGCCGCCGCTGTACAAGATCGAGAAGAACAAGAAGGTATGGTACGCTTACGATGACGATGAGCTGAACGCCATCCTTACAGAGATAGGACGAGACTCCAACAATAAGATCCAGCGTTACAAAGGTCTGGGAGAGATGGATGCAGAGCAGCTTTGGGAGACTACCATGGATCCGGAGAAGCGTATTCTTCTCCGCGTTACAATGGATGAGGCAGCTACCTCCGAAATTGACCTTGTATTTACCACACTTATGGGTGACAAGGTAGAACCAAGACGTGAATTTATCGAAGAGAATGCACGCTTTGTAAAGAATCTGGATATCTAGGGGAGATAGAACAATATGGATGACAAGATTTTTGACCAGGTCCATGATGTGGATCTGGAGAAAACCATGAAAGAATCTTACATCGAATATGCTATGAGCGTTATTGCTTCAAGAGCGCTTCCTGATGTAAGAGATGGTTTGAAACCGGTACAGCGTAGAGTGCTGTATTCTATGATCGAATTGAACAACGGTCCGGATAAGCCACATCGTAAATGTGCCCGTATCGTTGGTGATACCATGGGTAAGTATCATCCTCATGGTGACAGCTCTATTTACGGAGCACTTGTAAATATGGCACAGGACTGGTCTTTCCGCTATACTCTTGTTGACGGACATGGAAACTTCGGTTCTGTTGACGGCGACGGCGCAGCTGCTATGCGATACACTGAGGCCCGCCTGAGCAAAATTTCCATGGAGATGCTTGCTGACATTAATAAAGATACTGTAGACTTCCAGCCAAACTTTGATGAAACTGAGAGAGAGCCAAAGGTGCTTCCTTCCAGGTTCCCGAACCTGCTGGTCAATGGTACTACAGGTATTGCTGTTGGTATGGCTACCAATATTCCGCCTCACAATCTTCGTGAGGTTATTAATGCTGTTGTAAAAATTATTGACAATACCATCGAGGAGCAGAGAGAAACCACAATTGAAGAGCTTCTTGACGTTGTAAAAGGCCCAGATTTCCCTACAGGAGCCACTATTCTCGGAAGAAGGGGAATCGAGGAGGCATACCGCACAGGCCGCGGCAAGATCCGTGTACGTGCAGTATCAAATATTGAGACCTTACCAAATGGAAAATCACGTATTATCGTTACGGAGCTTCCATATCTGGTAAATAAAGCCCGGCTGATCGAGAAGATCGCAGAGCTTGTCCGTGATAAAAAGATTGATGGAATTACCGACCTGAATGATCATTCCAGCCGTGAGGGAATGCGTATTTGTATTGACCTTCGTAAAGATGCCAATGCAAATGTTGTTCTGAATCAGTTGTACAAGCATACCCAGCTGCAGGATACTTTTGGCGTTATCATGCTTTGTGTGGTACCTCAGGGAGACAGTCTTGTACCAAAGGTACTGAATCTGAAAGAGCTTCTGGAGCATTATCTGGCTCATCAGGAGGACGTTGTTACCAGAAGAACCAAATATGATCTGAATAAAGCGCAGGAACGTGCCCACATTTTGGAAGGCTTGCTGAAAGCCCTGGATAATATCGACGAAGTTATCAGGATCATTCGTGCTGCCCGCAACGTTCAGATTGCGAAGCAGGAATTGATGGACAGATTCGAACTGACGGATGTGCAGGCTCAGGCTATTGTAGATATGCGTCTGAGAGCTCTCACCGGTTTGGAAAGAGAGAAGCTGGAAGCAGAATATGCAGAATTAGAGGAGAAAATCCGCAAATTCCTGGCAATTCTTGCAGACAGAAATCTCCTTCTTCGTGTTGTAAGGGAAGAAATCCTTGCAATCGCTGACAAATACGGCGATGAGAGAAGAACTGCCATCGGATATGATGTCTATGATCTTTCCACAGAGGATCTGATTCCAAGGGAAAATACTGTCATTACTATGACAAAACTTGGTTATATCAAGAGAATGACTGTAGATAATTTCCGCAGCCAGAACAGAGGTGGACGTGGAATCAAGGGAATGCAGACCATCGATGACGATTACATTGAAGAACTGCTTATGACTACTACTCACCATTATCTGATGTTCTTTACCAATACAGGACGTGTATACAGGCTGAAAGCATACGAGATCCCTGAGGCAGGAAGAACTGCAAGAGGTACTGCAATTGTCAATCTTCTGCAGCTTATGCCAGGTGAGCGCATTACATCTGTTATTCCTATGCGTAAATTCGAAGAAGGCAAGTATCTGGTTATGGCAACTAAGGCTGGTCTTGTGAAGAAGACACCTATGGAAGAATATGCAAATGTACGTAAGACAGGTCTTGTGGCAATCACACTTCGTGATGATGATGAGCTTATTGAAGTTAAGGCTACAGACGATACAAAAGATATTATGCTTGTAACGAAAGACGGTATGTGCATCCGTTTCAAGGAGACTGATGTAAGAAGTACAGGAAGAAGCTCCATGGGTGTTCGTGGTATGAATCTTGATCCTGGAGATGAGGTTGTGGCAATGCAGCTGAATTCTCAGGGAGATTACCTGCTTGTAGTATCTGAAAATGGTATGGGCAAACGTACAGCTATGAGTGAATTTACCTGCCAGAACCGTGGTGGTAAGGGTGTGAAGTGTTACAAGATCACCGAGAAAACCGGCAATGTGATTGGTGCTAAAGCTGTCAATGAAGAAAACGAGATTATGATGATCACTACAGAAGGAATCATTATTCGTATTACCTGTGCCGGAATTTCTATTCTTGGAAGAATCACTTCCGGAGTGAAGCTGATCAATCTGGATGAGGGTGTAACAGTGGCAAGTCTTGCCAAGGTTCGCGAGAAAGCAGAAGGAAATACGGAGAACGGCAGCAGTGAGGAGCCGACTGAGGAGACTGAGGAAGTTTTCGAAGAAGAGGATTCACAGGAGACAAATGATGCAGAATAAAGGAATCTGTGAAGTATGAAAAAAAGAACCAGAATTTTAATCCTGGGTGTTGCCATGATGCTTATCATGGCAATGTCCGGATGCGGTGTAAATCATAAATCGCCGGAGGGAGTAGTGGAAGCTCTTATAAAGAATTACGTAAGCGGAAGTGAGAAGAAGGTGAAGCAGTGTTATTCTCAGGAAAAGGATACCAATGAACTTCTACAGAATGAGATTGATGCTACTTTAAAATATTTTGCTGCTCATAATCCAACAAAAGTAAAAGTAGAACAGTGCGATATTCTTTCCGAAAACGGCGATTATACTTACGTGTACATTATTTACAATCTGGTATTGGAAAATGACCAGGAGTATCCATGCGTAGGAACCTATATGACGGAGAAAAAAGATGGTAAATACTATGTAATGTCACCTTCCGAGATCACAGATGATCTGCGGAATCAGGCTGCAGATGACTATGCCAAGTTTATGACTGCAGATTCTTATAAGACTTATACGAAAGCATACAATGTATTTATCAAAAAGAACCCGGGGTATGAGGAGAAAATTGCGAATAAGCTGGATGCAGAGTAGAAGGGAGGCTGCTGCAGGATGATTGAATCTTGCAGTGGCCCTTTTTCATATCGTGATCTGATATGGGATCGAAAAAATATTTTTATCTCATAGGGGAGTTTTGCATAGAGGAAAGGAGCTTGGAAATGAAAAGAATCATTGTAATGGTACTGAAGAATATTATATTCGTACCATATTATTGGATTATGCTGAACTGGTATGCTGCGCATGTGGATAAATACACAGAGGAACAGCGCTATGCCATGTTGAAAAAAATTGACCATGCAGCTAATCGTGGAGGAAATCTTCATATAGACGGTCATGGAGTAGAAAATATACCTTCGCAAAATGGATTTATGTTTTATCCGAATCATCAGGGATTATATGACGTGCTTGCCATAATGGAGGTCTGCCCGGTACCTTTTTCAGTAGTTGCAAAGAAGGAAGTTGGAAATGTACCGTTTTTGAAGCAGGTATTTTCATGTATGAAAGCATTTTTGATTGACAGGGAAGATATTAAACAATCTATGCAGGTGATCATTAATGTAACGAAAGAAGTAAAAGCAGGAAGAAATTATCTTATTTTTGCAGAAGGGACCAGAAGCAAAAATGGAAACCATCCTCAGGAATTTAAAGGCGGAAGTTTTAAGGCTGCCATGAAAGCAAAATGTCCGATTGTACCGGTTGCATTGATTGATTCTTATAAAGCATTTGATACCGGTTCTGCAAAAATGCTGAATGTTCAAGTGCATTTTCTGAAGCCCATGGAATATGAAGAATATAAAGATATGAAATCAACTGAGATTGCCGCAGAGGTAAAAAGAAGAATTGAAGAGACTATCCGGGCGAATGAAAATAGTAACTGTTCACTTCGTAACCAGTAACCGCTTCGCGATGCACAGAAATCATGCATTCGCATGATTTCGCACCGAAATTCGCATAAAAAATAAAAAAATAAAAAACTTAAAAAAGATGTTGACAAGAAGTGATCTTTTAAGTATAATAACAAATGCGCTACAAAAGATGCGCAACTCCACAATTTAACATTGGTTAAGTAGTTCGGAGACTGGAGAAGTACTCAAGAGGCCGAAGAGGTGCCCCTGCTAAGGGTATAGGTCGTTAACGCGGCGCGAGGGTTCAAATCCCTCCTTCTCCGTTTTTTAATTTTTTTGAATTTTAAATTTAAAAAAATTAAAAAAGTGGTTGACAAAGCTTCCTACTTGTGATAAAGTAGACAAGTCGTCAACAAAGACAAAAAACTTCATCAAAAAAATTTTGAAAAAACTTAAAAAAGTTCTTGACAAACAAAATAAGATGAGGTAAAATAAACAAGCTGTCGCAAAGAAATGACAGCGAAACAACCTTGATAACTAAACAGTGAAACACATACGATTCTCGAAAATTCTTAACGAATCATCATTCAAATGAATGAACTTTTTATAACAGTAATGACGAGAGATAACTAAGCTAGTTGGTTGTCTTGAGTACATCAAACACTTTATCAGAGAGTTTGATCCTGGCTCAGGATGAACGCTGGCGGCGTGCTTAACACATGCAAGTCGAAC